>NZ_VYJH01000015.1:0-68895 GCF_008709855.1 Halospina sp. K52047b
CCTCGAGTGCCCCACGGATTTTCCGGAGACGTTTACCTCCCAGGTCCGGGCAGCCCGAGCCCTGACTCGCCGTGGTTATGTACCACCGGCGCCCTGGGCGGACTGGCATGCGGCGATCAACCAGGAGACCTGTCCCGAGGCTGTCGCCCTGGCCCTCTGGGAAGAGGGTGACGGGGCCCTCTGGCGCGAATGGCTGCCGCCCATGCTCGGGGCTGTGGACGACGCCCGCGTGGGGGCCCTGGTCAATGCCCTGGCATCGCGGGTAACGGATGCCACCCTGGTCGCGATGCTCGGGGCCACCTGGCACAGCCGTTTTCTGCCCTGGCTGGCCAGTTTCCGTCATGATGAATCACTGGCAGAACCTGCCCTTCGTGAGGTCCGCTGGCTGGTCGGGGACCGTGAGGATCGTCACCGGGGACGGCAGCTTTGGGGCATGCCTCTGGAGGAGGTGGACTGGCAGCGGCTGTTCCGGGTTCTGCCCCTGGGGTTCCGTGAACGGCTCTGGCCGGCCTGCGCTCATCGGATTGAGGGCACTCCTGTTTCGCTGCATGGAGGTTACTGGTGCCCTGGCAACTGAGTGGTATTCAGGGATCGATTGGTGCCCATAACCTCGAGGATGTTCTGTCTCCGGGGTTGGAAGCCCAGCCGTTGGCCGCAGGCGACACATCTCAGTGCCGGATCCCGGGCATTGAAGCCGAAGGCTCCCATGAGCGCCTTCGGGCGGTGATTGAACCACTGCTCCTGCCCGACCAGCCCAACTGGGTGATGCTGCCGTCCAGTGAACAGAACCAACGATTGGTCTGGGAAAACTGCCTCGGGGACCGCGCGGAAATCGGTTTCGGACGTGGCTGGAGCGCATTGGCCATGAGCCAGCTCAACCGGCTGGGAACTACTGGGCGCATGATCGCGGCCCGGATGAAAAGCCCGGATGAGGCGGGTATGGAGGCCGTTGTGGCTCTGGACTGGACACCCTCCGACAGCGGTCTGGAGCTGGTCTTCTCCCTGGTGGATGGACGGCCTGAAGGCGGGTCCGATCCCGGCGACCTGGTCCGCAAGGGGGTCGATGCGGTTTCCCGACCCGAGGCCTTACTGTGCCCCGGGAACGGTAGTGACGGGTACCTGGAGCAGCTCACCCCGGCCCTGCCTGCATTGGGAGACTGGGTTCAGCCGGAGGTTCGCTGGGCCTTTCCGGAAGCCCCGGCAGGCACCCTGGGTGTCGCCGGAAACCTGTTCGGTTGGGCCTGGTTGGTGCAGGGGTATCGTCTGGGGGAATTCACGGGGTCGACCGTGGTGCTGGCCATGGATGGCGGACCGCTGGCGGGGCTTTCCGGGGTGCGCCCCGCTGACACCAGCCTCAGCGCACCGGATTCCGGCGGAACCTGATGACGGAACTGGGAGCACCGAATTCCCGGGCATTGGCTTCTTCCCAGTAGTGGTCGAAAAGCTCCAGCCCTGTCTCTCCCCGGAACAGGGCGCCGGGTTCCAGGAAGTGATAGAGATCGCGGTAAGTGCGGAACTCCGTCTGTGAGGTCTGCTGGATGATGTGGTCCGGCCCCAGTTCCGTGGCGTCCTGAAGGCCGGCGGCACCGATCAGGTTGCCGAAAGCCCGCACTGTGTTCCGGTGGAAATTATGCACGCGTTCGCTCTTGAGCGGCACATCCAGCTTGCCGCCCCGGCGTGGATCCTGGGTGGCTACGCCACTGGGGCAGCGGCCGGTGTGGCAGCTCAGGGCCTGGATACAGCCAAGGGCGAACATGTAGCCCCGTCCCGCGTTGCACCAGTCCGCCCCCAGCGCCAGTGTCTTGGCCAGGTGGAAGCCGGAGGTGATCTTGCCGG
Organism: Halospina sp. K52047b; assembly: GCF_008709855.1. NCBI lineage: Bacteria > Pseudomonadati > Pseudomonadota > Gammaproteobacteria > Halospina > Halospina sp. K52047b. The sequence continues at coordinate 1,837 of NZ_VYJH01000015.1, forward strand.
CGGAACCAACCGCAATGGAGTCCCGGAGGTTGGTGCCCACCAGGGTGTTGTGAACCAGCAGCAGAGCATCCAGCAACGGCATGCCGAGCCGGTTGATGAACTCCAGGGGCGCTGCGCCGGTGCCGCCTTCGCCGCCATCGACCACAATGAAATCCGGCTTCCGTCCGGTTTCCAGCATGGCCTTTACGATGGCGAACCATTCCCAGGGATGGCCGATGGCGAGCTTGAAGCCCACCGGCTTGCCTCCCGACAGTTCCCGCAGCCGGTCCAAGAACTCGAGCAGCTCGATCGGTGTGCTGAAGGCCGAGTGGCTGGGGGGTGAGACCACATCCTCGCCCACGGGAACACCACGGGCCTCGGCGATTTCCCCGGTGACCTTGGCGCCGGGAAGGATACCGCCGTGGCCGGGTTTGGCACCCTGGGAGAGCTTCACCTCGATCATCTTCACCGCGTCGCGGGTGGCGTTCTCCACGAACAGCGCTTCGTTGAAGTACCCCTGTTCATCCCGGCATCCGAAATAGCCTGAACCAATTTCCCAGACGAGGTCGCCGCCGCCTTCCAGATGATAGCGGGAGATCGAGCCTTCGCCGGTGTCGTGGTAGAAGCCACCCTTGGCAGCGCCATGGTTCAGCGCCCGTATGGCGTTGGCGGAAAGCGACCCGAAACTCATGGCGGAGATGTTGAAGATACTGGCGCTGTACGGTTGAGCGCAGCGGCTGCCGATGGTGACCCGGAAGTCGGTGTCCGCGTGATCCACCGGCGCCAGCGAGTGATTGATCCACTCGTAGCCGGAGTGATCCATGTCCAGCAGGCTGCCGAAGGGGCGCTTATCCAGGGTGTTCTTGGCCCGCTGGTAGACGATACGCCGCTGTTCCCGGTTGAACGGGCGTCCTTCGGTATCCGAAAAGACGAAGTACTGGCGGATCTCGGGGCCAATGGATTCGAGGAAGTACCGGAAGTGGGCCAGAACCGGGTAATTGCGGCTCACGGTGCGCCTGGGCTGTAGAAGGTCCCAGGTGCCCAGAACGGCAAGCGCAATGGCAGGCAGGGCGATGATCAGCCACCACGCGGACAGGCTGCTGAGTGCCAGTGTAATCACGCTGACCAGGATGCAGGCCAGGTAGACACTGTAGCGTAAGGGAATCAGTGTCCTTTCTGTCATTCGGGATTGCCCCGTGTCGGTACGCGGATGGTTATTACGATGGCGTCAGAGGCGCCAGACCAGTGAAACAGTACCAAAAGACAGCGGTTCTTTGTTGGTCGCGTCCTGCGAGGTGGTGGTCCGGAGTGAGACCGAGAAATGGAGGTCCCGGGTGTGCAGGCTTGCGCCGATGCCCGCATGGCCGACCAGGGGCTCCTGGTCGTACTGGTACCGACCGGAACGCTCGTCCAGATAGGAGTAGGGAATCCACTCCCCGAGAACGCCGACAAAAACGGACCACCCGGGGCCGGGGGCGTCCAGGATGCCGGGCATGCCCACTGACGATGACAGCCCGGCGTAGTCGGAAATGAAATTGTCCGGCAGATTGGTGCCAAAGCGCCAGCCCGCACCAATCTGGGCATTGGAGATGAAGTTGCTGGCCTCAGCGCTCACCAGCCAGTTCAGGTCCTGTTGCAGTCCATCTGCCTGACCGGTTTTCAAGGCGCGGCGTGCATGCAGGGCCTGGACGCCGCCAACCCAGTCGGTGCCCAGCTGATTGTCCCAGCCGCGAGGGTTGGTGCTGCCGGTGACACCATGAACCCATTCCTGAGCTTCCTCCGCCATTGAGTCCGGCCCGATAACACCGGCCGATACGCCGTAACCCGTGATGCTGCGGTCATCCCAGCTCCAGAGGGTTACGCTGCCGGAAAGATACCCGGTGTAGGGGATATCATCGTACTGAGGCTCGCGGCGCTCGATATCCTGGGGGGTGAGCATCAGTTGGCGCAGTGACCAGGCGAGGGCGTGGTTGCTTTCCGGCGCGCCCACGCCGGGCAGCGGCGTAAGGGCATCCCGTGTCCGGCCGCTCAGGCACAGACGGCAATCGGGTTTGTTCTCGGCCGCTTCTTCCAGATAGGAAATGCGCAGGCCGTTCGTGTAGCCTTTGTCCTCACCGGTCAGCAGGTCATTGTCCCAGGAAAGACTCAGAGTTCCCCCTGAGGCTGGGCCCGCCAGGAGCATTGCTGTCAGAACCAGAAGGCGCGGCACCTGTCCCAGATGGCATCGGATCGTTAATGTCAGCATGTCGGGTCTATACGTTTCCTTAACAGTGGGCTCATTCTACGCCCGAGCTGCTAGGATTGGATTCGGGGATTCCCGAATAGCCAGTCAAAGGAGGTAATATGACGTTTCACATTGATCTCGCCCCGCTGATTTCGCTGGGTGCCGGGATCGGTATCCTGATCTTCCCGAAGCTTCTCAACTACATCGTGGCGGGTTACCTGATCGCGATGGGGGTTCTTGGCCTCATGGGGCATGGCTTCTGAAGCGTTTCCCGGGGCCGGATCAGTCCCGGACCCGGAAGCGGATCTGTCCGATCATCTGATCCGACCCGGTCTTGACCCGCACATGCCAGACCCCTTCCGGGTTGGGCGGAAAACGGAGCTTGTGGGTCCAGGCACGGTACCCCGCCTCACGGCCACCGGTAACCTCCAGCGGGATGCGGTCATAGACCCGGCCGTTGTGAACCCACTCGTGATAGACCGTCTCATGCAGCCCGCGCGGCGCCCGGATCGCGGTGTAGGCGTAGAGTCCGCGTTCCAGTACCTCCTCGGCAGTGGCTCCTTCCAGAGAGCGTCCCGGCTCCATGTCATCCTGGTCCACCAAATGGGATATGGTGCTTTCGGTCAGCCACAGGGTGGCGGGTGGAACGGCCACGCGACCGAACCAGGCTGTGGCCACGAGGACCGTGAGAACACCGGCCATACCGACCAGGCGCAGGGTACCCCCGAGTGGTACGGCCTGGGCCAGACTCGGCAATGCCAGAGCCAGGGTGAGCACGGTGGTGATGATGTAGCTCTCCCAGGTGCTCAGGTGCAGGATGATGGGCAGTGCCGTCAGCAGGATGGTGGACAGTGCCAGGCAGTGATAGGCGAGATAGAGCCAGCGGTGGCGGGTGAGCCAGCCGTGGTACAGCGGATCAATGATCGAGATCAGGCCGGCTGCGCCGATCATCACCGTGAACAGGGCCTGCACGCTTGTCCAGGTCGTGGTGATGGCAAAGAACGGCAGTGCGAAGAAGAAGCTTTCCTGGTGGATGAGCTGGGTCGTGAAGCGGACCAGTGGCGGCGGCAGGTCCACGCCCGGAATCAGACTGATCAGGCGGCGGATCGGATCCTCCAGCAGCAGCCAGAGCCAGCCCGCCAGCATCAGCACCGCGATCAGTCCCGCCGTATCCTGCTGACGATCCACAAGCAGGAAACTGGCGATGCCTGCCACGAAGCCCACCAGCGCGAAAAGCCAGGGATGGCGACGCACGTGCACTGCGGCACGCAGGGCTTTCCATTTCCAGTTGACCGGGCCGGGCAGCGGGGTACTCATGGCGAAAGGAACATAGGCTGACCGACCCGGCAGGTCAAAGGCTGTTATTCAACGGTAATGGTAATGGTCTCGGATTTGACCGGCGGCTCGTGGGGCGTGTGGGTCTCGTCCCCGAGAAGCAGGGTCAGCTCGTGCTCGCCGGGTTCAAGATCCAGTGTGGTCTGGGTCTGGCCACCGCCGAAGTGCCGGTGCTGGTCGTCTGAAGGAATGGGTTCATCCATCGCTGGCATCTCGTCCACATTCACCAGCAGGTGGTGGTGGCCGGTGTTCTCCCGGTCGACGCCGGAGGGCGCCACACCCATGCCTTCGAGGCCGAAGCGCACCGTTACTGGAGAGCTGACAGTCTCGCCGTCCTGTGGGGAAATGAAGTAGGCGGAAGCATCTTCCGGCGCCTCGCTGGCCATCGCGGCGGTTGTGCCCAGTGCCAGTGTGATACCGGTAAGTATTCGGGTCAGTGCCTTCATGCTGTAACTCCCTGTGTGGGTGGGAATACCAGCATAAAAAGCCGGGGCGGGTGGCGACAAGCCACCAGGCCCCGGTTGGGAGGGTTATTACCGGATGGTCATCCGGTACAGGGGGTCACCCCCCCGATCAGGAAAAGTTCTTCTTCGGCTGGGTGCGGACGTGGGTTGTGTACAGAACCAGACCAACCAGCGTCAGGCCACCCACCAGGTTGCCCAGCACGGTCGGGATCTCGTTCCACATGATGTACTGATAGAGGGTGAATTCCCCGCCCATCATCAGGCCGATCGGGAACAGGAACATGTTCACGACGGAGTGCTCGAAGCCGAGATAGAAGAAGACGATGATCGGCATCCACATGGCCATGATCTTGCCCGACACATGGGTTGAGATGCTCGCACCGACCACGCCCATGGAGACCATCCAGTTACAGAACATGCCGCGCATGAAAAGCACGATCCAGCCGGCTACACCGGCTTCCTGATAACCCACCGTGCGGCTTTCACCAACGGACATCATTTTCTGGCCGACCTCGTTGATGGCCTCGGAGCCGCCCATGGAGAAGTTGAGATAGCCGAAAACGGCAATAAACAGCGCGCCGCCGAGGTTGCCGAGCCCGACCAGGCCCCAGTTCTTCAGCATGCGCGGAAAAGTCACGCCCGGGCGCTTATCCAGTAGTGCCATGGGCACAAGGGTGAAAACGCCCGTGAGCAGGTCGTACCCCATCAGATAGAGCATGCAGAAGCCCACGGGGAAGAGCAGTGCGCCGATCAGGAAGGATCCGGTCTGCACCGCGATGGTGATGGCGAAGATCACTGCCAGGGCCAGCGTCGCCCCCGCCATGAAGGCACGGATGAGAGTGTCCCGGGTGCCCATGTGGATCTTGGCTTCGCCCGCGTCCACCAGCTTGGTGACGAACTCGTTGGGTTGAAGATAGGACATGGAGATTCTCCTGCTACCAGCGTTTGAAGGGAAGGAACTTGCCATCCATGGTGATCACGACCCGGTCTCCCTTCGGATCCTCGACCCGATCCACGTACATCTTGTAATCAATCGCGCTCATGATCCCGTCGCCGAACTTCTCGTGAATGATGTCCTTCACGCTGTCGCCGTAGATCATGCAGGCTTCGTAGATGCGATAGATAAGGGGGTCGGTCGGGACGGCGTTGTCCCAGTGCTTGTGGGGGCAGGTTTGCAGGGTTTGTGCCACTTCGTCACCGAGATTGAGAGCCTTGCACAGCCCCTTGGCCTGATCCTCCAGCATGGTGTTCATGCCGTAGCAGCAGGAAGCGGTCCACACGGGGGACATGCCGATGGATTCGGCCAATTGCTCCCAGGTGTAGCCCTGCTCGTTCTTGGCATTGAGGATGGCCGCGGTCATGGTTTCGTGGTTCATCATGGTGCTGCTCCTGTTCCAGTTTTGTGCATGTTGGTTTGGCGTGCCCTGAAAAGGGGCATTGCCAGAATCGCCCGGCAATGCCGTTATCGGGCTACTCACGATTGCTGTCGCAGTGATCGTGCCAATCTGCCTGAAATCCAGAATATCCTTTATAGTCAGTGTTCTAGTTACTTTAGGGTGTGATTGAAGGAGCTACGTTATTTCGTGATTCACGGGAATTCGTAGTACCTGTCTACGGGAATTCGTAATCCGGCACGGCGTTTGATTGGGAGGAAGGGAGAGCAACAACGGAGGCCCCATGAACGCTGTCATCACACCGCAGACGAATCTGGACTGGATTGAGGCGCTGCCCGAACCGGGCCTGCTGGTGGATCCGGTGCGCGATACCGTTGAGGCTGCCAACAGTCACCTCGCCCGGATGCTTGGGCGGTCTCTGGAGGAGCTGGTGTCTCTGCGTGTCACCACCCTCTTCGGAGGGCAGATTCCCCAGCTGGTCAGTCTCACCGACGAGGCCATGACCCATGGTGAGGCCTGGAGCCGGGATCTGAGCCTGGTGGCCAGTGATGAACGGGTCATCGAACTTGAAATGTCCCTTTCGCTCATGACGGAAGCCGGGGAGCCCCGTGTTCTGATGCTGCTGCGGGACCTGACGCTGCTGCGCGAACGCCGGGAACGCCACGAGATCAACAGCTACCACCGTGGCGGTCTCCTGCACTGGAAACGGGTGGAGACCCTGTTCCGGGAGATTGAGCGCGAGAATCAGCTGATCCTGGAAGCGGTAGGTGAGGGTATCTACGGCGTGGACGCGGAGGGCCGGACCACCTTCATCAACTCCGCCGCCGAGCGCATGCTGGGCTGGCACCGGGATGAACTGCTCGGGCGGGTCATGCACACGGCCATCCATCACAGCCATTCGGACGGCACGCCCCACCAGCGCGAGTGCTGTCCGATCTACCGGGCCTTCAGCGACGGGGCGGTCCACCGGGTCAATGATGATTTCTTCTGGCGCCAGGATGGGTCCGGATTCCCCGTGGAGTACACCAGCACGCCCATCGTGGACAACGGCCAGCTGGTGGGCGCTGTAGTGGTCTTCCGTGACGTCACCGACCGCCGCCGCACCGAGGACAGCCTCAAGGAGGCGCTGGAAGAGGTGGAGACCCTCAAGCACCGGCTGGAGATGGAAAACGCCTACCTCCAGGAGGAGATCAGCGCCGAGCACAACGCCCACGAGATCGTTGGGCGCAGTGAGGCGGTGGCGGCCATGATCCAGCGCATCGATCTGGTCGCGCCCACTGGCGCCAATGTTCTGGTCATCGGCGAGTCCGGCACCGGCAAGGAGCTGATCGCCCGGGCCATCCACAATGTCAGTGACCGCTCGGAACGGCCCATGATCCGGGTCAACTGTGCCGCTATTCCGGCGGAGCTGTTCGAGAGCGAATTCTTCGGCCATGTTAAGGGGGCTTTCACGGGCGCGGTGAACGACCGGGTCGGGCGCTTCGAGCTGGCCGACGGTGGCACGCTCTTCCTGGATGAGGTGGGCGAGATCCCCCTGTCACTGCAGGGCAAGCTGCTGCGGGTTCTGCAGGAGCAGACGTTTGAGCGTATTGGCGAGACACGCACCCGCAGCGTGGATGTGCGGGTCATTGCGGCGACGAACCGCGACCTGAAAACCGAGGTCGAGGCGGGCCGGTTCCGTGAGGATCTGTACTTCCGGCTGAATGTGTTCCCGATCGAGTCCGTGCCGCTGCGCGAACGCCCTGAAGACATCCCACCGCTGGCGCAGCTTTTCCTGCGTAACGCCTGCCGCAGATTCCACCGCGAGCCGCTGGAGCTCAGTCATGCCAATGTGGAAGCCCTCCAGCGCTACTGCTGGCCGGGGAACGTCCGGGAGCTGGAGAACGTGATCGAACGCCAGGTGATCGTCACGCGGGGACGTAAGCTGAGCTTTGACCTGCCAGCGGATCGGGACACTGTGGGTCCGGAACCGGTTGCCGCCGGCCCTGAAACCGCCGGAACCACGCAGCGGCCACTGACCGAAGGCGAGAAGCGGGAGCAGGAGCGCGAGAACATGATCAGTGCGCTTCGCCAGTGCCGGGGCAAGGTATTCGGGCAGGGTGGCGCTGCCGAGTTGCTGGAGGTCAAACCCACGACCCTTGCGTCCAGACTCAAGCGTTATGGTATTGATCCGCGCCAGTATAGAAGCCGCGGCGAGGAGGCTGTATGACGGAGAGACTGCTTGAGTGTCTTTATCCGGCCGTGCGCTGGCGCTAGAGTGGAAGCACTGTTTCTTTCGGATTCTGTCGGAAGCCGCTTATGAGTCAACGCCCCGGTTGGGTCTTCTATACCTCGCTGCTCCTGCTGCTTGCCTTCGTCGGGGCTGGCGTCGCCTGGCCGGAACCGTTCGCGGCCTACAGCGCGCAGGCGCTTGAGTTCACCACCCTGCATTTCGGCTGGCTCTACCTGTTTGTCACTTCCGGTTTTCTGCTGTTCTGTCTGGGTGTGGCCTTCAGCGATTACGGCCACATCCGCCTGGGGGCGGATGGTGAGATCCCGGAGTTCTCCTTTCTCACCTGGCTGGGGATGATCTTCTCCGCCGGCATGGGGGTGGGGCTGGTTTTCTGGGGTGTGGCCGAACCCATGAGCCATTACCTGCAACCACCCCTGGACAGCGCTGAAGGTGGAACGCCTGCGGCAGCGCGGCTGGCGATGCAGTATTCCCTGTTCCACTGGGGCTTCCACCAGTGGGCCAATTTTGCGGTGGTGGGGCTGGCCATCGCCTATGTGCGCTTCCGGCACCAGCGGGCGGGCCTGATCAGTGAAGCCTTCCGCAACAGTATCGGTGACCGTGTTGATGGCTTCGCCGGTCACGGCATCAATATCCTGGCGGTGGTCTCCACGGTGTTCGGTGTGGCCACCACGCTCGGGCTTGGGGTGATACAGATCAACAGCGGGCTGGTGTCGGTTGCGGATACCGCCTTTGGTACTGAGCAGCAGCTGATGATCCTGGGCGGGGTGTCCGTGGTTTTCCTGCTCTGCTCCCTGGCCCCGCTGGAAAGCGGTGTACGCTATGTGAGCGACGCCAACATGATTCTGGCGGGGCTGCTCCTGGTGTTCGTTTTCTTCGCCGGCCCCACGGATTTCATCACCGCCGCCATGACCACCGCCATCGGCGACTACTTCGCCAATGTGATGGGCATGAGCCTGGTCATGACGCCCTACACCGGGGACGACTGGGTCGAACGCTGGACCATTTTCTACTGGGCCTGGGGGCTTTCATGGGCGCCATTCGTGGGCAGCTTCATCGCTCGTATCTCACGGGGGCGAACCATCCGTGAGTTCGTGGTGGGGGTGATCGGCACCCCGGTGCTTCTGAGTACCCTGTGGTTTGCGACTTTTGGCGGCTCCGCCCTGTACTTCGAGCTGTTTGAGGGGGCGGCTGTGGGGCAGGCGGTGGCCGATGAGGTCAGCGCCGGGCTCTTCGCCATGCTTTCGCTGCTGCCCGGCTCGGAGTGGCTCGGAATCCTGGTGCTGGTTCTGATCACGCTCTTCGTGATCACCTCCGCGAACTCGGCCACTTTCGTGCTCGGGATGTTCACCAGCAAGGGGGTGCTCACCCCACCGCGCTGGTCGCGTGTGACCTGGGGCGCGGTTCAGGTGCTGGTGGCCGGCGTGCTGCTGCTCAGTGGTGGGCTGGGGGCGCTGCAGACCGTTTCTATCCTGGCGGCCTTCCCCTTCATGATCCTGGTGCTGTTCATGGCGGCCGCGCTGCTGCGCTCGCTGCGTGACGAAAAGCGCCAGAGCGAACTGCACGAGGCCATCCAGCGGGAACGGCTGCAGCGTATGCTGGATGACTGGTATGCACAGGATGATGGTGTAACAGAGGAGGAGCAGGCCCGGGAATGAGCGACGAGGAGAGTACAGGGTTCCGCATCGCGGTCTATGGCACCCTCAAGCGCGGCTACAGCAATCATCGGCTTCTTATCCGCGCCCGATTTCTGGGGACGGATCACCTGAAGAGTATTGTTCTCCACGATCTGGGCCCGTACCCCGGTGCCGTTGAGCAGCCTTCCCAGGGTGTTCTGGTGGAGGTGTACGAAGTGGATGAGCGGACCTTCGCCCGGGTGGATGCCCTGGAGAGCTACAACGCACAGGCGCCGGAGCGGGGCGAATACACCCGCCAGCAGCGGGATACCCGCTTTGGTCCGGCCTGGGTCTATTTCTATAACGGCAGCGTACGGGGTTGCCGCCGCATCACGCGCGGGGCCTGGTAGGGGTCAGGGCTCGACCGGTGCCTGCTGGCGGATCGTCTCAATCGCCGCGTCACTCCAGGCCGGGCCTGCGGGCAGATGGCCCCAGACCGCATCCGGCCAGCAGGGGTCGCCTTCGCTGCGGCCAATCAAGTGGATATGCAGCTGGGGCACGCGGTTCCCGATGGCGCCCAGGTTGATGCGTTCACTGCCGTGATGGTGCTTGATGAAGCGGGCCATGGCATCAAGCACCCAGTCCACATCGGCACGCTCGGTCATGCCCATCTCGTGCAGTTCTCCCGCCTCGGTTTCCGGGACCACGATGTACCAGGGAACACCGGCATTGTGGTGGAGCAGGATCTGGCAGTTCTCCAGGCGGCCAACCCAGTGGCAGTCGGCCTCAAGCTGTGGGTGCAGGCTGAAATCAGTCATGGTATTACCCTAAACGGGAGAGCGGTGCAGGGGAAGGCCTGGCGGCTGATGGAAGTCAAGGAACCCCTGCGTTGCATGTCCTACCCTGCGCCCATGATGGAACAGGCCCCTGAGCTGCTGGCCCCGGTCGGGAACCAGCGGCACCTTGAAATGGCGATCGCCTATGGCGCGGACGCGGTCTATGCCGGTCCACCCCGCTATTCGCTGCGCGTGCGCAACAACAGCTTCCGTGATGCCGAAGCGCTGGCGGAGGCCATCCGTTATACCCATGCGCACGGCCGGCGCTTCTATCTGGTGTTGAACATTGCCCCGCACAACGACAAGATCCGCTCCGCCCTGCGGGATCTGGAACCGCTGATCGCCACTGGGCCGGATGCACTCATCATGTCCGATCCGGGGCTGATCATGCTGGTGCGCGAGCACTGGCCGGATATGCCCATCCACCTGTCCGTTCAGGCCAATGCGGTGAACTGGGCCACCCTGGAGTTCTGGCGCCGACAGGGGCTGGAGCGGGTCATCCTCTCCCGGGAACTGTCACTGGACGAGATCGAGGCGATGCGCGAGCAGGTGCCCGGTATGGAGCTGGAGGTGTTCGTGCACGGGGCGCTGTGCATGGCGTATTCCGGCCGCTGCCTGCTGTCCGGCTACATGAACCATCGTGATGCCAACCAGGGCGCCTGTACCAACGCCTGCCGCTGGTCCTATACCCCGCAGGCCTCCACTCATGACAGCAGCGGCGACCTGATTCCCGTGCACCAGGAGGACGGTGAACGCAGCATGCTGGTGGAGGAGGCTGGCCGCCCTGGCGAGAGTGTGCCCATGCACGAGGACGAGCACGGCACCTACATCATGAATTCGAAGGACCTGCGGGCGGTACAGCACGTGGAGCGGCTGTGCCGGATGGGCGTGGATTCGCTCAAGATCGAGGGGCGTACCAAGAGCCCCTATTACGTTGCCCGCACAGTGCAGGTCTATCGCCGTGCCATTGATGACGCCATGGCAGGGACGACCTTTGACCGGACGCTGATGGACGAACTGGAAGCGCTCTCCAACCGGGGTTACACGGAGGGCTTCCTGCGCCGCCACCCGCCGGCGGAATACCAGCGCTACGAGGCGGGAACCTCGCTGCTGGGAACCCGCCAGTGGGTGGGCGAGGTACTTTCCGGGGAACAGGGCTGGCTGTGCATTGAGGTCAAGAACCGGTTTGAGCCAGGGGACTGGCTGGAGCTGATGACGCCTTCCGGCAATCACTGGTTCCAGCCGGAGACACTGCTTTCGGCACGGGATCATCAGCCTGTTGAAGCGGCACCGGGCAGTGGCCATCGTGTCTGGATCCGTTCCCCGGTCACCGGTTCGGCGCCGGAAGCGGCCCTGCTCGTCCGCTCAGTCCTTTAGAGCACTGTAGTCGTTCAGTATATCCGTGATCATTCCCTGTTCTCTCAGCTTCGTCATGCCCCGGTTCAGGGCATCAGCCAGTTCCCGGCCATCCGGCTTCGCCGGTGAGAACGCGATATAGAGTTCTTCCTGGTAGGCCAGTCCGGCATTGCGCAGCGGGTTGATGCGCCCTTCCTGGCTGTAGTGGTACTCCAGAACCTTTTCCTCCGCGGCAAGGGCGTCAATGCGGCCCATTTCCAGAAGCTGGATCAGGCGTGGCAGCACCTGGTTGCCGCTGAGAACCATAAGGCGTCTGTTGTTGCTCTCGTTGGGCTGGATGTAGTCATCGTGCAGACCGCCGTAGGAGTACTCCTGGATCACGCCGAGGCGGATGGCGGCGAGTGACTCCAGGCTGGTGTAGGTCCAGTCGTTGTCCGGCAGGGTGAACAGGCTGTGGTGGGCCATGGCCAGCGGCTGATCCGGGAAGTGGAAGTCCGGTGTTTCCGCGGGGCCGGCACCGATGATGCCGTGGAAGTTGCCATTGCGCACGCCTCGAATGGCACGGCGCCAGGGCATACTCTGGTAATCCACGCGATAGCCTTCCAGGAGCAGGGCCTGGCGGGCGATCTCCACCAGAATGCCGGGGGATTCAGCATCCGGGGCACAGTTGAAGGGGCACCATTCATCCGCCACCAGTGTAATGACGGGCAGATCCTCCCCGTCTGTTTCACTCCAGGCGGGGGCCACCAGCAACAGAAACGCGACAGCGAAAAGGGCAATCGGGCGCATGGGACTACCATCACCGCCCCGGGGGGCTTCCGGAAGAATGTACTCCCGGTTTATTACGCACGCAATGCGGAAAGGGATCTACCCGAAGGCAAGGGACAGTGATGAGAAACCGCCAGCCGGGTAATGGGCCCTCTGAGGTCCTGCATCGCCCGGGATATGGAAGTGCGGACGCCAGAACAGGAGTTCCTCGAAAAGGGTGCTCAGCTCAAGCCTTGCCAGAGGCGCCCCCGGGCAGACATGGATGCCGGCACCGTAGAGCAGGTTGTTTCCGGCATTGCCGCCCGGATCGATCGCGTCCGGGTCACCGAAAACAGACTCATCGCGATTGGCGGAGGCCCACAGGAGCGTCAGGCGTTCGCCCGCCTCAATCCGGCGGCCTCCGAGTGTTACCGGACAGGTGGTGACGCGACGGTTGGACATCAGCGGGGCATCGCGGCGGAGAAGCTCGTCAATGGTGCTGTCCAGTTCCTCCGGATGGGCCTGAAGATGCATCATCAGCTCCGGGTCCCGGGCCAGGGCGTACATGATGATGCCGACGCTGGCGCTGATGGTGCCCACCTCGCCAACGGTCCAGTTGCGCAGGATGCTGACCAGCTCCTCATCGGTCAGGGCACGGCCATTCACCGTCTCGTTCATCAGGGCGGTGGTGGTGTCCCCTGGCGCCTGATCGTCCGCGTCGCGGCGCTCGGCCAGCAGTGACCGGATGGTGCTGTCGAAATCCACCGCGACCTGCGCCATGGCCTCGCGATCCCCGGAGAGTGTGGCCTGCTGGTTGCGGTGCAGCCATTCCCTGAGTGATTCGTGGAGGTCCTCCCGCCAGCCCATGAACGCGCACTGGATCCTGAGGGCGAAATCCTCGGCGAAGGCCGGGATGACATCGGTTGTCCCGTTTTCGGGTAATGACTGTACCAGCTCCCGGGCGATGCTTCGGCACCTCGGCTCAAAGCGCGCCATGGCGTCAGGGCTGAAATAGGGCTCGATGATGCGCCGGTAGTGCCCGTGTTCCGGTGGATCCATGCCGTTGGGTACTGACAGATGGTGTGAGACAGCATTGGAGAAGGTCTCCGGCTCATGCAGCACCCGCGTCACATCCTCGTGCCGGAACAGGGACCAGTGCTGGTACTCGCTCCAGGCCACAGGGCATTCGTGACGCATCCGGTCAAAGGCGGCCAGCGGCTCGTCCAGGAGGGCCGGATCCCGGGGGTTCCAGTCGGGATTGCGGGTGTTACTCATTGGAGACATCCTCAAGTGTCAGGGGCAGGACGCTGTCCCATTGTGCTGCATTTAACCGACAGCTATGGCTGAATCGGTCAAGTTCTTCCAACCCTAAAGATGTATAATTAATAATTGAATGTGCGCCTGAACTCAAAGCGGAGGGGTCATAAGGTGTATGCGATGAGCCACATCATCCACCTGCTGATGGCGGTGGTCTTCATTGGCACCGTCTTTTTTGAGGTGGTGATGCTGGAGGGCATTCGGGGGCGGGTTCAGGAACGGGCGCTGGTACCGGTTGAGGAGGCCCTGGGCGCCCGGTTACGGCGGATCATGCCGTGGGTGATCCTGTTGCTGTTCGGTTCGGGGCTGGTCATGGCCCACCGGTACAGTGGCGCTCTGGCCGCGCCGGGGGAGTCCGCCTTCGCGTTGCAGTTAAGCGTCAAGATTCTGCTTGCGTTCAGCGTCCTGGGCCACTTCATCACCGCCATGACCCTGATCCGGCGTGGCATGCTGAACGCACGGCGTAACCGCATCATTCACTACAGCGTCTTCGGCCACGTAGTGGTTATAGCGGTGCTGGCCAAGACCATGTTCTACCTGGGATGAATCCTGGCCAGTCGCACGCTCAGATCAGCCCCTGTGCCTCCATGGCCCGCGCGACCCTGAGGAAGGCGGCAATGTTGGCGCCGACCACGTAGTTGCCCGGGGAGCCGAAGGTCTCGGCCGTTTCGAAGCAGTCACGGTGGATATTCGCCATAATCTGCTCCAGCCGGTTCTCGGTGTGCTCAAAGGACCAGGAGTCGCGGCTGGCGTTCTGCTGCATCTCCAGGGCGCTGGTGGCAACACCGCCGGCATTGGCGGCCTTTCCAGGGCCATAAGCGATGCCCGCTTCCCGGAAGACCTGGGCGCCTTCGGGCGTGGTGGGCATGTTCGCGCCCTCGGCAACGGCCCGGCAACCGTTTTCCACCAGGTACCTGGCATCCTTTCCGTTGAGCTCGTTCTGGGTGGCGCAGGGCAGTGCCACGTCACAGGGCACGCGCCAGACGTTGCCATCCTCGACATACCGGGCATTGGGTTTCTCATCGGCGTAGTCGCTGATCCGGCGGCGTTCCACTTCCTTGATGCGCCGGATCCGATCCAGGTCCAACCCCTCCTCATCCACGAGGATGCCGGCGGAATCCGAACAGGCGATCACATGGGCGCCCAGCTGCTGGGCCTTCTGGATGGCGTAGATGGCGACGTTGCCGGAGCCGGACACCACCATTTTCCGGCCATCCAGTGATTCGCCGCGGGCCTTGAGCATTTCCTGCACGAAGAAGACGGTGCCGTAGCCGGTGGCCTCGGTGCGGGCACAGCTGCCGCCCCAGCCCAGCCCCTTGCCGGTGAGCACGCCGGATTCGTAGCGGTTGGTGATGCGCTTGTACTGGCCGAACAGGTAGCCGATCTCGCGCTGGCTCACGCCGATGTCACCGGCGGGAACATCGGTGTATTCACCCAGGTGGCGGTAGAGCTCGGTCATCAGGCTCTGGCAGAAGCGCATGATCTCGGAGTCCGAGCGCCCTTTGGGGTCAAAATCACTGCCGCCCTTGCCGCCGCCAATGGGCAGCCCCGTCAGGGAATTCTTGAAGATCTGCTCGAAGCCCAGGAATTTGATGATGCCCAGGTACACCGAGGGGTGGAAACGCATGCCGCCCTTGTAGGGGCCGAGGGCACTGTTGAACTCCACCCGGAAGGCCCGGTTGATCTGGATCTCGCCCTTATCGTCCTGCCAGGGCACCCGGAAGATGATCTGGCGTTCGGGCTCACAGATGCGCTGGATGATGCGGGAGTCCACGAACTCCGGGTGTTTCACCAGGACGGGGCCGAGGGTTTCCAGGACCTCGTGCACCGCCTGGTGGAACTCTTTCTCACCGGGGTTGCGGTGGAGTACGTCCTGGAAGATGGGTTCCAGCTTCTCGTCAAGATACGCGCTCATGTGGGCTCCTGCTTAGTCGTGGCAATGCATGGATCAGCTTCAATGGAGGGGAAGCCTTCGAATTGACGCCTTCCCGCATCCGCAATAAGATGTATAAAAAATACATGAATAAATAATATCTGACCAGAAACTTTACACGAAACCGGCGGCCATAACGATGATCACCGCGGATCGCACGCCCGGAAGCAGCAGCCCGGCCGCCGGAGCTGGTCGTTCAGGGCGGTCTTGAGCGACGGGCAGTACGGCCCACGACTGCCACCTGATTGCGTTTGATCGGGATCAACCGCTATGGGGTGTGATCAGAGTACGCTGGCCTAGTGTTGGGTGGTCAGCAATAGACAACAGAAGGAAGCAGTTTCATGAGTGATGCAGCGGTAATCCGTACTGAAAGGGCGGCGTTTGAACAGCAGACCGATGGCTGGAAGGTGATGCTGGAAAGGGAACTGGAAACAGCTCCGGCACAGGCCTGGGCCTGGCTGACGGATCCGGACCATCTCCGGCAGTGGCTGGCGCCCGGCGAATTGGATCTGAAGCCCGGTGGGCGGGTCCGCATCGAGTTTGAGATGAGTGGGGAGCCCATTGATTCGCATATCATCGAGCTCGAGCCGGAACGCCATCTCACCTATTCCTGGAGTAACGGCGATGCGCCGCGCCGACCCCTGCGCTGGGATCTGGAGCCGACTGGTGGCGGGACACGGCTCACCCTGACCATCGGGCTTCTGCCCGAAGACCAGATCGCCATCAGCGCGGCGGGCTGGGATGCCCATCTCCAGATGCTGGAAGCGGCAGTGGCCGGTGTCCCCATCAGTTTCCCGGTAGCCCGTTTCAAGGAATCCCGGGGCCAGTTTGAAGAGGCGCTCAGCGACTCCGTATCATGAACTGAATTCAACAGTAATAGATAAAAGATCAATTTTATGAATGGTTTTCACCTGTCACCATAAGGCCAATACGCTGAAATACAGGAGAACAGGATCATGGTGACAACCCACAACCTCGGCTTTCCAAGGATTGGCACAAAGCGGGACCTCAAGGCCGCACTCGAAGGCTTCTGGGCCGGTGAGATCAGCGAATCCGAGCTGACACGGCGCAGTGCCGATCTACGCCGTCGCCACTGGCAGCTCCAGGCCGGTCTGCACCAGGTGCCGGTGGGTGATTTCTCCTGGTACGACCATGTACTGGACACCAGCGTCATGCTTGGCCACATTCCGCCCCGGGTCAGCGAGCTTGGCGGCAGCGCCACCGACCAGTACTTCCGTCTTGCCCGTGGCCGTTCGGCGGTGGACCAGGGCGAGAGCGTGGTGGATGCCGGCGAGATGACCAAGTGGTTCGACACCAACTACCACTACATCGTGCCGGAATTCACCCGTGAAAGCCGCTTCAGTCCGGATGCCAGTGCGCTGGTTGGGCAGCTGCGCGAGGCCCGTGAACAGGAGCACAACCCCAAACCGGTGCTGGTGGGGCCGGTCACCTACCTCTGGCTGGGCAAAAGCAAGGACGACAGCGAGCGGCTGGACCATCTGCCGGCGCTGGTCGAGGCCTATCAGGCCATTCTTGCTGAGCTGGCCGAGGCGGGTGCGGACTGGGTGCAGATCGACGAGCCCATCCTGGTCATGGATCTGCCCGCTGAATGGCGCAATGCCCTGGAAACCGCCTACCACGGGCTGGCCAAGGCCCCGGTGCGGCTGCTTCTGACCACCTATTTCGGGCACCTTGGTGACAATCGTGATCTGGCCTGTGCTCTGCCGGTGGCCGGCCTGCATCTGGATGCCGTTCGCGGTTCGGATGATGTGGAGCCGGTCATGTCGGCGCTCCCGGCGGACCGGGTGCTGTCACTGGGCGTGGTGGATGGCCGCAACGTCTGGAAGGCGGATCTGCAGGCCCTGATGGACTGGCTGGAACCGATACACGCGGCCCTCAGCGACCGCCTCTGGATCGCGCCTGCCTGCTCGCTGCTGCATGTGCCCATGGATCTGGACCTGGAGCCGGATCTGGATGACGAGCTGCGCAGCTGGCTGGCCTTTGCGGTGCAGAAGCTGGAGGAGCTCCGGGTTCTGGAGAAGGGCCTCAACAAGGGCCGCAACGCCATTACGGCGGAGCTGGCCGCCAACCGCGAATGCCTGGACAGCCGCCGGCGCTCCCAGCGGGTGCGTAACCCGGCGGTGCGCGAGGCGGTGGCCGGCGTCGATGCGCGCATGGGGGATCGTCAGTCGCCGTACGCGGAGCGGGCTGAAGCACAGCAGCGTCATCTGCAGCTGCCACCCTTCCCGACCACCACCATCGGCTCCTTTCCCCAGACCCGGGCCATCCGTCGCGCCCGGCTGGATTACCGTAGGGGCCGCCTGTCTGAAGAGACGTATCACGAAGCCATGCAGGAGGCCATCCGGGGGTGCATACGGGAACAGGAGAACCTGGGTCTGGACGTGCTGGTCCACGGCGAGGCCGAGCGCAATGACATGGTGGAATATTTCGGCGAGCTGATGGACGGCTTCGCCTTCACCCGCCATGGCTGGGTGCAGTCCTACGGCTCACGCTGCGTGAAGCCGCCCATCATCTACGGGGACGTGGACAGGCCCTCGCCCATGACCGTGGACTGGATCCGCTACGCCCAGTCGCTGACCGACAGACCGGTGAAGGGCATGCTCACCGGCCCGGTGACGCTGCTCAACTGGTCCTTTGTGCGCGATGACCAGTCCGGCGCGGAAACCGCCAACCAGCTCGCGTTAGCTGTTCGCAAAGAGGTCCAGGACCTGGAGGCGGCGGGCATCCGCGTCATCCAGATCGATGAGGCGGCACTGCGCGAGGGGCTGCCCCTGCGGCGTTCCGAGTGGGAGCAGTACCTGGACTGGGCGATCAGCGCCTTCCGGGTCGCGGCCAACGGGGTGGCGGATGAGACCCAGATCCACACCCACATGTGCTATTCGGAGTTCAACGACATCATGCCGGCGATTGCCCGCATGGATGTGGACGTGATCACCATCGAGACCTCGCGTTCGGACATGGAACTGCTGGATGCCTTTGACGCCTTCGAGTACCCGAATGAAATCGGGCCCGGCGTCTACGACATCCACTCGCCCAACATTCCGTCCGAGGACCGCATGGTGGACCTCCTGAAGGAGGCCGCGAAGCGCATTCCGCCGGAACGGCTCTGGGTGAACCCGGATTGCGGGCTCAAGACCCGCAACTGGGAAGAGGTGACGCCGGCGCTGGAGGCGATGGTGAATGCGGCCAGGGCTATGAGAAGCGCTGGTTGACCCCAGGGGGCACCCGGATGGTGGCTGCATGAATACGTGGACCGTTCTGGTCATAGGTTCCGGTATGGCAGGGCTGTGCGCCGCATTGGAGGCCCGTCTTTACGGGGCCGATGTGGCGCTGGTGGATGCCGCACCGCCAGAGCGTTTCGGGGGCAATGCGCGGCATGCCCGTAATTTCCGGGTTGTTCATGATCACCCGCTTCCCTGGGTTCCCGATCGGTATCCGGCGGCGGAACTGGCGGAAGAGCTCGCTGGAGTGGGCGGTATGGCAGCTGGTCCGGTGTTCGAACAGTGGGCGCTTCAGTCAGGGCCGCTTGTTGAATGGCTGGCCGGGCAGGGCGTCCGTTACCAGCATCCGGATTCCAGTAATCGACGCTATTCGCGCCGCACTGCCTTCCTTCTGGGCGGGGGCCAGGCAATGGTGGGTGTTCTGCGAGGCCGGCTTGAGGCACTGCAAGTACCGGTACGGACCTCGACCCGCGTCATCGCCATGCCTCGTCATACAGGGCCTGGGCAGCCGGTATGCCTGGAAGGGCCGGAAGGCCAGCAGTGGGTGCATCCCGGGGCCGTCGTGGCGGCGGCCGGAGGTTGCCAATGGAACCAGGATTGGCTTGCCCAGGCGTACCCCCAGGCCGGCGGCGGCATACTGTGCCGAGGTACCCCTGAAAACCGTGGTGAGCTGCTGACAACCCTGCATAACCGTGGGGCGCTGAGCTCGGGGCGGCCTGATACGGGGCATATGGTCGTGGTCGATGCCCGTGGCCCTGCGGTGGATGGCGGTATTGTGACGCGCCTGGACCGGCTGGACCTGGGGCTGGTGGTGGACGCTGAAGGTCGGTGCCTGGATCCGGACGTGGCTCCCTCGTCACCTTCACGCTATGCCGTTTGGGGGCAGTGCATTGCCCAATGCCGCAATGGCCGTGCCTGGCTGCTTCTGGATGAGGCCGGCCGCACCCGTATGCCGCCGACGCTGTATAAGCCATTGCGGGTGGCCAGTGTTACGGAGCTGGCTCTCCACACCGGCCTGCCTGAAAACCGTTTACGGCAGGCACTGGAGCAGCGCTTCAACGGCGTGCCGCAGCCGTTGCACCTGTACCCATTGGCGGCTGGCGTGACCTTCGCCGCCCATGGTGTGGCGGTGGATGCGGATGCCCGTGTAAGGCTGCCGGAAGAACCCGGGCAGGGCCTGTTTGCGGCCGGGACCCTGATGGCGCCGACCCTTCTGGGTACGGGGTATCTGGCCGGTGCGGGTCTGAGCATCGCCGGTGTTTTCGGCCGGATTGCGGGTGCTTCCGCAGCACGCCATGTTCAGAACGCATCGGTGGTAGAGTCGGTATGAACCCGGAAGCCGCACGCGCACTCCATATCTGCAATGTCTGCCGTTACTGCAGCGACCTTTGCCCGGTTTTTGAGGCAGGGCCATTGCGGCCCGACATGACCGACGGGGATGTCGCCTACCTCGCAAACCTCTGCCACAACTGCCAGGCCTGCTATTACTCGTGCCAGTACGCGCCGCCCCATGAACTGGTCGTGAACCTGCCCGCTGCATTGTCCGAGGCCCGGGAAGCAGGCCGCCAACACTACAGCGGAACAGCGTGGCTGGGGCGGGAAGGGCTATGGGTCTGGGGTATAACGCTGCTGATACCCCTGCTCATGCTGGTACAGGTGCCGTGGGACAGGCTCTTTGCCGTGCACCGGGGTCCTGGTGCCTTCTATGAACTCATTCCCTGGGGCTGGATGACCCTGGTCGCGACACTGGCGCTCGCGAGGGCGGTCTTTGTCCTGGCACGGGGAGGGTACCGCTTCTGGCGTGACAGTGCGGGGCCGGAAGTGGCTTCCCAACCCTTGAGAGAAGGGCCGCTGATCCGGGATCTGGTGAGTCTCAGGCATCTTGGCGGCGGTGATGGCGCTGGCTGCCATGACCGTGATGGTCAGACCGGGCATGCCCGCCGCATTGCGCACCAGGTTCTGGTTGCCGGTTTTGCGCTGTGTTTTGTGGCCACCAGCGTTGGGACCCTGTACCACCATGTTTTCGACTGGATTGCCCCTTACCCGGTCATGTCCGTTCCGGGTGTTTCCGGGACCCTGGGAGGACTCATGATCACTGGGGGTGGCGCGTTCATGTTATGGCTTCACTACACCCGTGATGACAGGCCGAGGGCAAAGGCGCCCGATTCCCGCTCCCGGCTGCTGGTCCAACTGCTCATGGTGGTGGCGCTGACCGGGCTCATCCTGCAGGCGCTCCGTGAGACACCTGCTATGGGTCTGCTCCTTGGCCTTCATCTGGGCGCGGTACTCGCCTTCTTCCTCGTGCTCCCGCAGGGTAAATCGGCTCATGCGGTCTATCGTCTTCTTGCACTCATCCGCTTTCACAGGGAGCGGCGCTGAAAGGGCAAGCCGGCTGTGTTTTCTAGACATGACGGCAGGCGTCCTGGAAGACGTCCAGGGCGTTCTGGAGCTGCTCGTGTCGGACGATCAGAGGTGGCAACCAACGAATGATGTTGCCGTGCATCCCGCAGCCCAAGAGCAGGACACCCTGCTCCTCACACAGCGCTAGAATCCGTTGCGCACGCTCCGGACTGGGATCGCCATTGGCATCCACAATATTCACGGCCTGCATCAGTCCAACGCCGCGGACATCCTTGATGCCCGCCCATTGGCCAGCGAAGGACTGGAGTGCTCTGTTTAGGAATTCGCCGGCCTCACGGGCGTGCTCCACGAGGTTCTCGTGTTCGATAACGTCCAGTGTTGCCAGCGCGGCGGCGCAGGCCACTACATTACCGCCATAAGTGCCTCCCTGGGAGCCTGGCCAGCCCTTGGCCATAAGGTCTCTGGATGCGCCGAGCATGGATAGCGGCATTCCGCTGGCGAGCCCTTTGGCGGATACCAGGATATCCGGGATGACACCCGAGGGCGTGTGCGCCCAGTAGGTCCCGGTGCGACCATTGCCACACTGGACTTCGTCAAATATCAGAAGGATGCCGTGACGGTCACAGCGCTCCCGCAGTCCCTGGAGGAAAGCCCGGGATGCCGGAACGAATCCGGATTCACCCTGGACCGGCTCAATGATAATGGCTGCGGTCTCATCCGGTGTACTGCGTGTCATCAGTATCCGATCGAGAGCCTTGAGACAGAACTCCGTGGTCTGCCCTTCAGACCATCCATACCAGTAGGGGTCGGGGTAGGGCGCGGTTACCGTACCCCCCATCATTGGCTGGACACCGCGCCTAACCTTCGCGCTGGACGAGGTCAGTGAGAGTGCCCCCATGGTACGACCATGGAATGCGCCCTCGAATGCGATGATATTGGTCTTTCCCGATGCCTGTCGTGCGAGCCGGATGGCTGCTTCGACCGCCTCGCGCCGCGGGCTGCACGGACTCTTGTTGATTGCTGTAGCAGTGGTGAAAGTGCATCGTTCTGCGGTTGCATGCTGGTTCTCCGGAGTGGTGAATCGATGGGCGGATGTTGGGGGTGCTGGCGGTTTTATTTTTTACCGTTCGCTGCTCGTTGGCGAGCGAGATCCCGCCAGCTGTTACTGAGCAGTGTCAGGCCCGCCACAGCTTCAAGGGTTGGTGGGTGCGGGCGGTCCTGGAGAAGAACCCGAAAGAGACGTGACAGCGGCCATTCCGGATGGGGGCGCTCGCGTAGTTCAAGGGTGTCGCCGGTCGCAACAATGCCCGGGGTCAGTACCCGGTAGTACCACCCGGTGCGGCCAGTTTCCGTAACCCGGCGAGCCATGTCACGCACGCCAAACCGCTCGTTCAATCGCCAGCAGGGGCGCCGTGCCTGGGAAACCTGCAGCAATGCGTCGCCCACGGCCCAAGTGTCGCCAATACAGACATCGTCTTCCGTAAGGCCGCTGACGACGAGGTTCTCACCGAATGCACCCGGTTGCGCCAATGGTTCAACTGAGCCAATCGCATCCCTCCAGAACGGGTAATGGTCGAGGCAGTACTGATGCACTGCTTTTTCTGTACCACCGTGGTGTTTCCTGTCGCCCTGAGCGTCGCCCATGAACCCGGTCGATGTGAGCTCCGCCTGTGTAACGGGATTTTTGCGAATTCCTGTGGGCACACGTTTGGCGCCGAGCTCGGTAAGTCCTCCGGTCAGAAGCTGTTGAACGAGAGCCTGTAGCGGCTGGGATGAGTGGGGTGTCATTGCGGGTACCGACTAATTTGACATAATAACCTATGCCATTTATAAATAATGACATGGTAAAAAACTATCTTAGGGGTCATACGGCTGTCAATATTGCGACCAGTATTGAGCAAGCCATCCGATCCGGGAAACTCGGTGCGAATGATGGGCTACCCTCGGTGCGTGAAGCCGCACAGACGCTTGGTGTGAACCGCAATACGGTTTCTCGGGCTTACGCAATGCTGCGTGAACGTGGCTGGGTCTACGGCCGTGGTCGGGGTGGTACCCGGATTGTGCCCATGGCTACCGAGGCTGACATGTTGTATGAACCCGGCACTTCAGCAGGTACTGTCGATCTGGCTTCAGGCAATATTGATCCGGCACTGTTGCCGTCACTGGATGCAGTCGTGGCATCAATGTCGTGGCTGCAAACCGGTTACGACAGAGCCGGAGAGGACCCCCAACTGATGGATCAGTTCAGGGCAATTCTTGCACACGAGGGCATTCCGGCTGAGGCGCTTGTACTGGGGCACAGCGCTCTGGATCTTATTGAGCGCGCTCTGCGTCCTCGGTTGCCCGCCGCAGGCGCACGCGTGCTGGTTGAGGACCCTGGTTGGCCTCCTCTGCTGACGCTGCTGCGTTCACTTGGTTTCACCCCTGAACCTGTGAAAAATGATGAACACGGCGTTGACCCGGATGCGTTAGCCCGTCAGCTTGCTCCGGATGTGTGCGCCCTGGTGCTTACGCCGCGTGCGCAGAATCCAACCGGGGTTGATCTTCCCGCTGAACGTCTGGCGCATATCCAGCGATTGATTGGCAGTCTGCCGGAGATCCTGCTTGTTCTGGACGACCATTGGGGGCCGCTTTCCCTGGCGCCACCTCCGACTCTCGCGCTGGATCAGGGGAGTTGGATCCTGGTCCGGTCGGTCTCCAAGTTTCTGGGGCCGGATCTGCGGCTTGCCGCGGCCGTTGGCGATCGGGAGACGATTGACAGGATTGCGCGCCAGTTCAGTCTCGGACCACGCTGGATAAGCCGGATTGTGCAACGTATTGCCTCCGTGCTTCTGGGAGACGAGCAGACATTCAGGCATCTTGAGCGGGCAAAACTGATCTATGCACAGCGCCGGGAGGCGCTGGCGGGGGCTCTGCGCCACCGGGGAGTGCCGGTTGTCGAAGGCTCGGGTATCAATCTGTGGGTTCCAGTTCGGGATGAAGCCGCCATGGTGGAATGCATGGCGAACAGGGGCTATGCCATACAGGCTGGCCAGCCTTTCCGGCTGCGTACTGGCCCCGGGGTGCGTCTGAGCGTGGGCAGCCTCGATAGAGGGCAGGCCGACACGGTTGCGCAGACGCTGGTCGACTGTATGAGGGGGCCAGTATCACCAATGGTTTAACCACCTTCGGTGACGCCAGCCTCCCCAAAGGTGGCCATCCGGGAATGAAGGGCACAGGCCGCTTTCAGAACGGGAATGGCCATGGCTGCGCCTGTACCCTCGCCCAGGCGCATGCCCATGTCCAGGATGGGCGTGGCCTCAAGTGCCTCCAGCAGCAGGCGGTGGCCGGACTCTCCCGAGCAGTGACCGAAATGGAGCCAGGGGTAGAGAGAGGGATTCATCCGGAGGGCGGCCAGTACCGCCGTGGAGGCGATGAATCCGTCAACCAGAACCGGAATGCCACGACGGGCAGCACCAATGAATGAGCCGGCCATGGCCGCAATCTCAAATCCGCCCAGTGAAGCCAGTACGGCAAAGGGAGTGCCGTCGTTGCCGTGTCGCTCCAGTGCCTGTTCAATGAAACGTGTCTTCCGTGCAACTCCTGCGGTGTCCAGGCCGCTCCCGCGTCCCGTTATTGCCCTTGCCGGCTGGTCGAGAAGGGCGGCGGCCACGGCCGAGGTTGCCGAGGTGTTCCCAATGCCCATTTCACCCGCAATGTAAAGGTCCGCGCCGCTCTGGTGGGCGCGCCGGGCCGCCTCGTCACCGATGGCGAGGGCCTCCTCAAGCTGAACTCCGGTCATGGCCGGTTCGTGGCGTATATTGCCGGTGCCGGCTGCAATGGGTGAACGGATAAGCGCCGGGTGGTCCGGGAAGGGCGTTGCCACCCCGGTGTCGATCACCTCAAGGTGGGCGCCGAACTCATCCGCAAGAACGCTGATACCTGCGCCACCACCCAGGAAATTGTTGATCATCTGGGCGGTGACCTCCTTCGCCATCAGAGAGACGCCATCGTTGGCAATGCCGTGGTCGGCGGCGAATACCGAGATCCATGGATGGCTAAGGGAGGGGAACGGGCGGTTCTGCTGGGCACTCAGGCGACAGGCGATGACCTCTAATTGGCCAAGTGACCCCGGGGGTTTGGTCAGGAGATCCTGTCGCTTAAGGGCTTCCCCATGCTGATGACAAGAGGGCGTTTCAATGGGCTGTTGCCAAAACGGTATGGATCCGGGCCGATGCATACAGAGTCTTCCCTTTTGGATGTGGTTTCCCTCGGGGATAGTGACTCTCTCATGAGAGGGCACTGTTATGCCTGCGAATCGGTCAAGTTGGATCACTGCACTTGTTACTGGAGAGGCCTGATTCCAGTTCAGAGACCGGTCAGGTTTTTCCTTCTCCCAATTTTTCCAGCAACACCTCCCGGATGACCCGGGCCTGGTTGTGCTCGCGGTCCCGGGCGCTGAAGATCAGTGTGACCGGTCCGCGCTGGCAGTAGTCGAGCAGTTTCGAGAGTGTTTCGGGTGCCTGCGCCAGTTCCTCGCGGTACATGCGGCAGAACTCTGGCCAACGTTCCGGGTCATGGCCGAACCATTTGCGCAGTTCAGTGGACGGCGCGATATCCTTTGCCCACCACTCCAATTGTGCGTCCGTCTTGCGCACGCCCCGTGGCCAGACGCGATCCACCAGGATCCGTGCACCATCCCGGTCTTCCGCCGGATCCTGAATGCGCTTGAGAAGAATGCTGTCAGTCATTTTTTATCCTGTTGATATATATCAAAAAAATATTGGAATAAACTTTGTTGTCTAATATCACAATCCTAAATTAAAGTCAGTTGTACTCACCAGTTGAGTTTGACCTTCGGAAAAAGAGGCTTGATCCCATGAGTGAAAGAAAACCAGGGCAGCGGCGTGATGGATTGACACACGAAACGGAACAGGCATGGCGGGCGTTCAGCCGTTCGGTATTCCAGGACGGAGCTCTGGATGCGCGGACCAAACAGCTTATTGCCGTGGCGGTAGCCCATGTTACCCAATGCCCTGACTGTATTGAGGGACATGTAAAAGCAGCAGCACGTGAGGAGGCTACGGAGCAGCAGATTATGGAGGCGATCTGGGTAGCCGCCGAGATGCGCGCTGGTGGCGCCGTGGCTCATGCACGCCGGGCATTTGATGCGTTGGATCCGGAGTAGCATGATCCACAGAAATGCATGGTGCTTTTCGTGGGATTGGCGCCATGATGCTTGATGCGGGTCAATAACCGGAAACGGAGGTCTGTGTTAATCTGCAAATATGAATAAGAATGATTCCGGAAACGCGCTAGTCCGCCACAGAGCATCAAATGTCGCGCACGCCTGGCAGGGGTTGCTGGGTAGAATTGGTGCTCTTGGTGGAGTGCTCCTGTTCCTCGCGCTATGGGAATGGGCCAATACGGTCTACGGGGATTTCATGATGCCCGGGCCGCTTCAGGCAGCAGCGGAGCTCGTGGACCGGATGGCCAACGGCGAAGCCTTCCATTATGCGCTTGCGACCGCGGGAAGGGCGCTTCTGGGCTTTGCCGCGGCGGCCCTTATCGGAATTCTGGCCGGTACCCTGGCGGGTGCTTCCCGAGGGCTGGGCCGGCTTCTGGAGCCGGTTTCCACGGTACTGCTTGGTATCCCCCCGATCGCATGGATTGTGCTGGCCATGCTGTGGTTTGGCAGCACCCTGATGACGCCGGTTTTCACGGTTGTCGTCACCAGCATTCCCATCACCTTTGCCGGCGCCCAGATCGGCATGCGTACTCGTGACCCCGGGCTGGATGAGCTGGCGCGGATTTACGGGCTGGGTCCGGTGGCCCGCGTGCGGGAGCTCTATCTGCCGCACCTATTCTCTTATCTTTTCCCCTCCCTGATTACCGCCATGGGCGTGGCCTGGAAGGTGACGGTGATGGCGGAACTCTTTGCCATGGAGACCGGCATTGGGGCGGGGCTGGCACAGGCGCGGGTGGCGCTGGACACCGCTGCGGCGCAGGCCTGGATGTTGCTGGTGGTTGTGCTGCTGCTGTTCATGGAACACGGGATGCTCAGACCGCTGCAGCGCCGGCTTGAACCCTGGCGCGCGGGCTCCGGCGGACGAGGCATGGAGACGGTTTGAGCACGATTCTGCGTTTTGAGGACGTCGCCTGTCGTCCTGGTCAGGCACCGGTGCTGGAGGGATTGTCGTTCCAGGTGGAGAAGGGCGAGATCCTCTGCATCGTGGGGCCATCCGGGTGTGGCAAGACAACGCTGCTGCGTCTCGCGGCGGGGCTTATATCGCCTGACGGCGGGCGCGTGGCACGTGCCGGTGACTGCGCCATGGTCTTCCAGGACCCACGGCTGCTGCACTGGCAGCGCGTCACCGACAATATCGCGCTCGGTCTCCGGGCCAGGACGGTCCCGTCGCGCCAGCGACATGAACGAGCCTGCACCATGGCGGCAGAGCTGGGCCTTCAGGCGCATCTGAACTGCTATCCCCATGAACTCTCCGGCGGCCTGAAACAGCGCGTTGCACTGGCGCGTGCGCTGGTTCTGGATGCGCCGCTCATCCTGCTGGACGAACCCTTCAATGCGCTGGATGTGGGCGTGCGACAGGACGCGCAGTCACTGCTCCACGATTCCGTGCGCCGGCATGGCGTGACGGCGGTACTGGTTACCCATGACCTTACGGAAGCGGCCCGGCTCGCGGATCGGATACTGGTCATGGGCACACCCCCTTCACGCATCGTCCACGAGACGCGCCTAGACGAGCCCTTCAGCCGGCGGGACGCGGTCTTCCAGTACCGGGAGGCCGCCGCACTGCTGGAAAACAGCGTGGTCGCCACAACATTCCAGGGCCTTACAGACAGGGAGACCCCATCATGAACCAGACACGCCGTGACTGCCTCACCTGGGCGCTGGCCGCATCCGGCCTGGCTCTGCTGCCGGGGCCAATACCCTACGCGGCCGGCAGCAGGGAACTGGCCGTGGGAACACCGCCGGGGCTTCCCGGCGTGGTGCTCGCACGGATGCTTGAGACCGGTGACTGGCAATCCCATGGGCGCGAACCCCGCCTCAGAAGCTGGCGTGACCCGGACCAGTTCAGGACCTGGATTGCACGCGGCAGCGTGCAGCTTTCCGCCTCGCCCACGAATGTGGCGGCCAACCTCTACAATCGCGGTGTGCCGGTGGTGCTTCTCAATGTGTTCATCAGGGGGACGCTGGGCGTGGTGGTGCGCAACGGGCCTGCCGCTCACCTGGAAGACCTGGCCGGAAAACGCATTGGTGTGCCCTGGCGGGGCGATATGCCGGACCTTGTCTTCCGTTATGTGGCCCAGCGTGAGGGCATGAGCCGCGACGATTTCCGTCTGACCTATCTCGGAAGCCCGTTCGAGGCGGTACAGATGCTGCTTGCCAAGCGCCTGGATGCGGTGGTGCTTCCGGATCCGCTGCGTAGTGCGGCCCTCAGACAGGCCGCGAACATGGGTTTCAATGCGCAGGATCTGGATCTGCAGAGCGCCTGGCATGAGGCAACGGGCCATGAGGTGATGCTGCCCCAGGCCGGGCTTGTGGCGCGACGGGAATTGGTCGAGGAGGCTCCGGATCTCATTGAAACAGTCCAGCAGGGGATGGCCGGGGCGGTGGCCTGGGTGAACGAAAACCGTGACGCTGCGGCTCGCGATGGCGCACAACGCGACGATGTGCCGCAGCCCGTGCTGGCTGACGCGCTGGAACGGACCCCCATTGAACTGACTACGGCTACGGAGGCGCGTGAAGACCTGGAATACTTCTTCGGGGAACTGGCAACGCTTTCCAGTGACTTTATCGGCGGCGGCTTGCCGGATGCCGGTTTCTACTGGAAGGACGGTGGCGGATGAGAACACTGCTTGCCTACGGATTCCGGCCGTTCTTTCTGCTGGCCGCCGCCTACGCGCCGCTCAGCCTGATTCCCTGGCTGCTGATGTTGTGGCGTTTTGGTAGTAGTGACGGGGGGCTGAATCCCGCGCTCTGGCATGGCCACGAGATGCTGTTTGGTGTGGTCGGGGCGGGGCTGGCCGGTTTTCTGCTGACGGCACTGCCGAGCTGGACGGATCGTGAACCGATTGCGGGCCGGCGGTTATTGATGCTGGTCGGGCTCTGGTTGGTATCGAGGCTGACGCTTTGGTTTGATGCGTCATTGCCGGACTGGATGATCGGGGTGGGTGCCTGCCTTTTCCTGCTGATCCTCTGCCTTGAGGCCATTCCGTACTTTATGGCGCCGGCGGGTCGTCGCCACTGGAGCCTTGCGACGCTACTGTTGCTGGTCTGCGCCAGCCAGGTCGCATTCCACGTGGTACGGGCCGCCGGCAATGGCGCTGTGATGGAACCGGCAACACTCCTGGATCTGGCCCTGCACCTTTACATCATCATGATCGCCGTCACGCTGACCCGCATCACCGCTGTCGTGATCCCTTCGGCGCTGGAGCGCAGTGGCTACAGCGCCATGATCCGGCTCAGTCCCGCCCGGATCCGCGTTGCGATCGGCATGCTGTGTCTCTACACCGGTGTCGCGTTTGTCCTCCCGTCCCATCCGGTAACCGGCTGGGTGGCGTTGGCCGCGGCGACTTCCCAGCTTGATCGGCTGTCCGAATGGCCCTGGGGCCGCCCGATGGGGCAGCCCTTCCTGCTGCTGGTCGTATTGGCCTATCTCTGGATCGTGCTCGGACTGGTGTTCAACGGCATCGGCCTGCTTCTGGAGGGCGTTCCGGCGGGTCTGGGGCGGCATGCGTTCGCCATCGGCGCGGTGGGTACCGCGCTCATGTCGGTGTTCTGCATCGCCGGGCTGAGGCACACGGGCCGGCTGCTTGATGTGCCCTGGCCCATATGGATCAGCATGACGGCGCTGTCGGTCTCCGCGCTGCTGCGTGTCCTGGTGCCGTTGCTCTGGCCTGGGCTGTTCCTGCCGCTGGGCGTGGGCACTGCCTTCCTGCTCTGGGCGAGCGCCTTTGCCGTGTATCTGATCTGCTACACGCCGATGCTGGTGCGTCCAAGGGTGGATGGGTTACCCGGGTAGTCGAAGGGGGCGGCCTGTCCCCGGAGGGAATCGGTGCCCGGAATCCGTTATGCAAAGGGGAGGGAATGACCCCGGAAGGCCGGGGCCGTGAGGGTCAGAATTCCAGGCGGATGCCGGCATTGACGGCGCGGCCGGTGCCCGGAAGGAAAGTGGTAACCTGTTCCGGGGTCGCGTTGGGCGGACCCGGATTGGGGACCCTGTCCCGGATCAGGTAGCTGGCTGCATATTTGCGATCGGTCAGGTTCTCACCCTGCAGGTAGACGGACCAGAGCCCGCCGGACTCATAACCCACCCTGAGGCCGAGCAGTGCGTAGCTTTCCTGTTTTATGGTGTTGGCGTGGTCCGTGGGGGTATCGCTCGGCAGCCAGAGCACCTTGGGTGCGATACTGAATCCGTTGGCCTGTTCGTAGGCGAGTTCCGCCTGAAGCCGGTGCTCCGGGATCCCGGCAATCCGGTTGCCGTCGAACTTGCCGCCGTCAAAGCGGAAGTTGCTGTAGTCATAGGCATTCTGGAACCTCAACTGGTCGCCTTCCTGCACAAGGCTGTCCGCCATCCGCCAGGTAAGCCCAAGCTCAAGCCCCTCGCGCGTGGTGTTGTCCGAGTAGTTTGAGGTTGTGCCGAATCCGCCGGTGAACGCTTCATCCGTGAGCAGTTCATCATCGAGACGGCTGTAATAGGCGGCAATATCCCAGCTCAGGTCCTGCCACTGGCCGCGGCTCCCCGCTTCGAAGGTGATCGCACTCTGTGCGTCGAGCGGCGCCGCCCCGATAACACCGGGCCCGATATTGGGAGTGGCGCTGTTGGTGGGATCCGTGCCGGCCGGAGACAGGATCTCGAGGAAGGTTGGTGGCTCATAGCTCTGGCTCAGGTTGGCAAACCAGGAAGTATGGTCATCTGGCTCAAAGAGGATGCCCAGCCTGGCATTGACGCCGTTATAGGTCTGTCGCCGCTCAACCGTGCTGTCCGTCTGCATCTGTTCGTACTGGCCGGATCCGGCGTTATAGCGGGGCCGCTGGCCGGGGGTTGCGAAGGCTTCATCCACGTCACGCACCGCATGGATCAGCTGGGCGGCGGTGACCAGTGTCCAGCGCTCCGACAGTGGGTGGCGGTAATCGCCATACAGCATGGTGTTGACCGCCGTGAGGTCGTTCTCGGCAAAGGTCCTGCCGACGCTGCCTTCCTCGTTGGCGCTGAATTCACGCGTCATCTCACCAAGGGCAGCATCAACACCGAGATTGAGGGTGCCACCGGTGCCCGTATCCGTGATCTCGAGTGCGGCCTGGGCGCTGAGATCGTCGCTGTCGCTGGCCCTCACCGCCGTTGGCGAGGCGAAAGTGTCATCACCATGCTGGTAGCCAAGGCCGAACTCGGCGCGGCCTGCCTCGGTGGGACTTGTGGTGCGGATGGCCGCCCGGGTGAAGCGCGATGCCCGCCAGGGCCGGTCGCGGACGACGTTGGGCCCGACGCTTTCAGAGCCGGCCCGCTGGGGTGGCGGCGGTGCCGGGACAACGCCCCGGTTGACCTGCTCCGGATCGTCCCTGAGCTGGGCCCGGTTGAGGGGGCCGGGGATATCGAACTCAAGGTCCGCGTGCTCGAAATAGAGCCGGGTCTCGCCCCCGTCCGCGTGTGCGAACCCCAGGTTGCCGCCGACAACGCCTCGGCGTGATTCGTTGTGCCTGCGGAAGCCGTCCGCTTCCGAGAAAGTGCCCGTTATGTGATAGTCCCGGTCGCCTTCGGCGTCGCCATGGGAGACCTCAATCAGGCGCTGGCCAAAACTGCCCCCGCTGAGCTCGAGCGCGGTACCCGGGTCGGTGCGCCCGGTGGGAGATACCAGGTTGATGGCGCCGCCGAGCGCGGTTCCCCCGTATTCAACCGCGTTGGCGCCGCGATACACCTCCATGTGGGAGGCAAGCCGGGGCTCAAGCGCACCGATCACGTAGGAACCGTCCGCAAGATTGATGGGCAGGCCGTCACGGAGCAGCCGGATGCCGCGTGCTTGCGGGTTGCTCTGTATGCCGGAACCACGGATGTTGAGCCGTGGCTGGTCATTACCGCCAAAGAACTCCTGGATCATAACCCCCGGCTGCAGGGCCAGCGCGTCAGACAGGGTGTTCTGCTGCCGATCGCCTTTCTCCACGTCGATGACGTTCACGCCACCCGGGGTACGGCTCAATGCCTGCTGGCTTTCCTCCAAAGTGGGTTGTACGCCTTCAATCCGTTCACCTTCGATGATGACAGGAGGTGCCTCAAGGGTTGTTGCGTGGGCACCCGTAACGAGAGCCAGCCCAGCAAGTTGGGCTGCCCCCAAGCGCGATAGATGGTTTTTCATCGAAATCATACCTTTTAAATGAATTAATTTTCATGTGCATGATAACGATTCGCGTTCGCAAAGGAATTGAGTGATATCAACTCCGGGGATTCCATTGGCGCAGCAAGCGGAGCCATGGCACTGCGGCCCTATGTGTATCAGGCATCATTCATGCGTAAAGCCACCTTACGTTACCCACTTTACAAACGGGGCCACGCCCAATAAGATTTATTTTTGATATATATTAAATGCCAATCCCATTTTGAACGGCTCAGGGAATCCCGATGAACGATACGTCATCCATTCTCCCAAGTTCTCGGCCTTTCGTGGTCAGCAAGTCCTCGGTCGAGCCCGTGGCCGACTCCGACACGGCGATGACCCGCTTGATCTTTGCCTACATCGGCTGCGCCACCTTCTGGCTCCTGGTGGGCACGCTGGTAGGTGAGTACCTCGGCATCAAGTTCGCGGCACCCGACATTGACCGCGTGCCGGAGCTGTCCTTTGGACGGCTGCGACCCGTGCATACCAATACCGTGTTCTGGGGGTGGGGTTCACTGGCGATGATCGGGCTGGCGCTCTATGTGGTGCCCAGGACCAGCCGGCGCCGCCTTCACAGCCTGCCACTCGCGTGGATCGCGCTGGTGTTGATCAATGCCGCCGTGCTCGTGGGCGACCTGCTGCTGATGGCCGGGGTGAACAACGCGGGCCAGGAGTACCGCGAGTACATCTGGCCGGTCATGGGGGTATTTTCCGCCGGCGTTGTCCTTACCACCTATAACCTTCTGCGCACGATTGCGGACCGCGGTGTGGAAGAGATCTACATCTCCAACTGGTACATCATGGGCGCGCTGCTGTGGACGACGGCCCTGATGGTCATCGCCCATATCCCCACGTACCAGAGCACGGGCGTGAGCGAGACGGTGATCCAGGGGTTCTACATGCACATGGGGGTTGGCATGTGGTTCACGCCCATGGTGCTGGGCTTTACCTACTACTTCCTGCCGAAACTGCTGAACAAGCCCATCTACTCCTACTCGCTGGGTGTGCTCGCCTTCTGGACGCAGATGGTGTTCTACAGCATGATTGGGGCCCATCACTTCGTCTATGCCCCGATTCCCTGGGCGCTCCAGACTATCGCGATCATCTTCAGCGTGGGCATGGTGATCACGCTGGCGGCGGGCACCGGCAACTTTCTCATGACCATGAAGGGCAGCTTCCGTACCGTCGGGCGCAGTTACAGCCTGCCGTTCATCCTGGTTGGTGTGATCTCGTATTTCGTGTTCTCTCTACAGGGCACTTTCGAGGCGTTCCGCTCACTGAGTCAGGTCTGGCACTTCACCAATTTCACCATCGCCCATTCCCACCTGACGATGTATACCTTCGTCAGTTTCCTGATCTGGGGTGGCATCTATGCCCTGCTGCCAAGGCTCACAGGGCGCGAGCCATCGACCCTGATTACTGGGCTCCATTTCTGGTTCGCCCTCGTGGGCCTGTCGCTCTACGGTATTGCGCTGATGATCGGCGGTACCCTGCAGGGGCTGAGCTGGATCTCCGGTGCCCCGTTCATGGAATCGGTCAGGTTGCTGGAACCGTTCTATCTGTGGCGGGCGGTCGGCGGCACGCTGATGTTCCTTTCCCACCTTTTCTTTGCCTACAACGTCTGGTGTATGCGCCCGCTACCCCGCGCGGGTAACGAGCGCGAGACTGCAATGGGGGCGGCGTCATGAGCTTTCACCGCAATCACTGGCTTCTTTTCGGTACGATCTTTTTCGGTTTCATCGCCATCGCCATTGCCATTGCGATTGCGCCGGCCTACTGGGTCCAGGTACAGACGCGGGCGAACCAGGACGTGGAGCCCATGACCGAACAGGAACAACGGGGCCTGGGCGTCTATGTCAGCGAGGGGTGTGTCGCCTGTCATACGCAGCAGGTCCGCCCGATCGAGATGGACAACCCCTGGGGGCGGCCCTCGGCGCGGCGTGACTACGCGAACCTGGGCGACACAACCAAGTGGTGGCGCCCCTATGCGCCGGCCGTGCTCGGCAGCGCCCGCATCGGTCCGGACCTTTCCAATATTGGCAATCGCCAGTCCAGCGAGGCCTGGCAGTACCTGCACCTGTACAACCCGCGAGCGGTCGTCGGTGATTCCATAATGCCGGCCTATCCGTGGCTGTTCGAGGTGAAGCAGGATCCCGATGAAGACGCCACGGTTGTCTCCGTGCCCGATCCCTATGGCCCCGACGAGGGCAAGGTGGTGCCGACGCCCCGGGGCGAGGCGCTGGTGGCGTACCTGCTGTCGCTGCAACAGCCCCGTGAAGGATCAGAATCCGGGTCCGGGGATGACTCCGAAGAAACCAGTACGGCGGCAAGTGACGACACAAAGGGTCAAACAGACGATGGCGCTGGGGATCTTCCCGACGGCGGATCCCTTTACAGCCAGCACTGTGCCAGCTGTCACCAGGACAGTGGCCAGGGGGTGCCGGGAACCTTCCCGAGCCTCGTGGATAACGGTGTTGTGACGGCGGAGGATCCTCTCAAGCACATCGAGACGGTACTCGACGGCGCCCAGGGCCGTAAGATTGACGGCCAGACCTATCCGTCGCCCATGCCCGGGTTTGCGGATCAGCTGAACGATGCCGAGATTGCGGCGATCGTAAACCATGAAAGAACAAGCTGGAACAACGACGCGCCCACGATAACGGAAGACGATGTGACCCGCGTGCGGGATGGCGGAGGTGAGTGATGCTTTCACGATTCATCCTGGCAGTGGTTCTGGTTTTTCTGGTATCCCCGATAGCCGTTGCGTCGGGTTCCGGCGGTGCGCCCAATGCCGTGCTCGAGATAATGGTCAAGGGGTTTGGCGTGGGAGTGGTTGCGGCAGTGTTCGTCTACACGGTCATATGCTTCATCTGCCCGGGTGAACACGACAGCAGGCACATCAAGCACCGTATTCTGGGAGATGACTGGTAGGAGAAGCTTGCATGAATAACACGGGAGATCAGGACAGGACCCGCATTGAGGTCTTTCTCGATGATGACCCGGAACCGATCGTGACCCATCGCCCTCCTGCGAGGTTCCAGCTGGATACGACCGAGATGGAGGATGGCGTCCATACGCTCTACATCCGCGCCTACGATTCCGGGGGGCACCAGGGCATACGCCGTGTTCCCTTCACGGTGCGCAATGGACCGAGTATCGCGGTGAACGGCCTCAACGACAATGATGTGCTGGAAGGCAAGCTTCCCATCCTGATCAACTCCTACGGCGGCACCCAGGAGGCGTATTGGGAACCGGAGCGGGTGGAAACCCCCGCACCGGCGCCGACCTGGGTGTGGGTGCTTTTCCTGGTGATTGTGGCGTTTGCGGCTTTCTACGGGGTCCAGCAATGGAGTCCACCGCAGGAGATGCAGGAGACGCCCACTTACGGCGACCCCTCCTGATGGCGGCCGTCAGTTGCTGGATATCGATGTGGACGGGCACTACGGCCCGGCTCAGGGATCAGGTTGATTGACGATCCGTCCGCCATGTTTGCTTGCAAAGATTTCGGCATCACCGAGGTCAGAAAAGCCGACGGGGGCTTTCTGACCCTGACCGTTGTCCCGGTCATGGCCGACCACGAACCACGCGGTATCCATGGTAACCCAGTCCCCTGAATCCGCTGGGTCCCAGTCCACATCCGACAGGTCACGGGTGAAGGCAACGATCTCGCCCTCGCTACCGTCCTGCCCCTGCCGCCATTCAAGCAGTTCCGCCGTGCTGCAGAAGTACTGCTTCTCGCCGGTCTCCGCCAGGCAGGCCTGGGCCTGGGGGCCGGCGCATTCGCGCATGGGGGTGCCGTTCATGGCGGTTTCCTCCGCGGCACTGGCCTCGGGGCCGCAGCCTTCGGGAACCGGGGCCTCGCCGCAGCCTGTGAGTGCGGCACCCAGGATCAGCAGGGCGAGGGGGCGGTGGATTCGATGCATGGTCAGACTCCTGCAATCTGCTGGTAGATGCCGGGCAGCGCCGCGCTCAGCTGTTCCGGGCGCTGTACGATGTGGTAGGCCCCGCGCCCGAAGACCCAGGGAAAGTACTGGCGCGCCTGCTGATCGATGGTGATGCCGAAGGTGCGCACGTCCTGCTGGCGGGCTTCCAGTACCGCCTTGCGGGTGTCCTCCAGGGCGTATCGCCCTTCGTAGTAGTCGGTGTCGTTGGGCTTGCCGTCCGTGAGCACCAGCAGCAGGCGGTTGCGGTTGCCGCGCTGGGCCAGCTCCTGGCTCACGTGCCGTATGGCCGCGCCCATGCGGGTGTAATGGCCGGGCTTGAGGGCCTGGATGCGCCGGCGCACGGTTTCGTCCACGCGTTCGTGGAAGCCCTTGATGGTGTTCACTTCCACATTGTGGCGGCGCCGGGAGGTGAAGCCATGGATGCTGAAATCATCGCCGCAGGCGGCCAGACCGTGGCAGAGCACCAGCAGCGCCTCCTTCTCCACATCCAGTACCCGGCGGTCTTCCAGCCAGGATTCGGTGGAAAGCGAGGTGTCGACCAGCAGGGTCACGGCCAGGTCCCGGGTCTGGGTGAGCAGGGCCTGGTGGATGCGTTCTGAGCCGTTGCCGGTGGCGCGGATGTCGCAGCGGTTACGGATGAGCGCGTCCATGTCGAACTCGTCGCCGTCCGGCTGTTCGCGCAGCCACTGGCGCTGGGGCTGCAGGGCCTCGAACTGGCGCTGGACACGGCGGATGCGCCGGCGTGTGCCTTCATCCGGCGTCCAGCCCTCACCTTCCTGGGACTGGATGGCCGGGTGCACCCGGCACTGGTCACCGAGATAGCGGTTCCTGCGGTAATGCCATTCCGGGTAGGTCACCGGCCCGCTGAAGGCACCGATATCCGGAGCCTCCGGGGTCAGGTCCAGCTCCACCTTCAGGCGCGAGGCGGTCTTCTCCCGGTGGGGGCTCAGCGTGATCTCCTCGATCTGCTCCGCCGCCTTGCGGGCATCCTCCTCATTCTCGTCCTCGACCGGGCGGTTCACGTTGACCATCTCCGTCCAGGACAGCATCTTCTCGAAGATGTTCAGCGCCAGCGGGTCGTCGCGCTCGCTCTGGTCCTGGCGGCGGCGCGTGGCCTGGCGCTTGCCGCCTTCGGCCTCGGGCGTGGCGCCCTGGCGTGGATCCTCGCCGTCTTCCGGCTCCTTGGGGGTGCCCGCGTGAAGGCCGGGGCGGCGCTGGCCCCAGAAGGGCACCGGCAGCGGCGGTCGGTAACCCGCCGGCGTAGTCTCCGGCAGGGCGGTATCCGCACCATCGAAAACCCACGCCAGAACCTGCTCCCGCTCCCGGGTGGCGGGATCCCGCTGCTCGCCCAGAAGCACCCGTATGCCATGATCCACCGCGTCCTCCCAGGCCGGCAGCCGCTGGCGCGGACGCACCGACAGAAGGTGTTCGCGGCAGGCCCTGCCGGTGGCCGCCAGGCCGGGAAAGTCCCGCTCCAGGTTGCCTTCGGCCTGATGCACTGCCCCCAGCCAGGCAACGTCCGCTGCCAGCGCGGGCTGGTCCGGGGCCGGTTCGGGCAGGAGGGTGAGCAGGGCGGTCAGCCAGTGGTAGGCGCCCCGGTTGAGCGCACGGCTGGGAAAGTAGTCCATGCGTGGTGGCAGCAGCAGCTGGTCATCGTCGAGAAACGCCATGTCCAGGCTTTCCCGGTCGAAGCCGAGCTTCTGGCGGAAGGTCAGGCGGTGGCCGGAGACACGCGGTTCCACGGCACTGACCGGGATGGCCCCGGGCCCGCCCATGGCGCGGAAGAACACGCCCAGGCTGCCCTCGAGTTCCGCCAGGGCAACGCCGGCGTCCGGGTAGCGCGGGTAACTGACCGCGCGGGAGGCCCAGCGGTGCCATAGTTCCCCGGCGATTTCCTCAACCTCGAAAAAGGATGCCAACCTGGCGTCTCCTCAGCCCCCGAAAGTGGCCCTTATGGTTTCCATCAGCCCTTCACGCACGTCGGCATCGTCACTCAGTGGCTCCACCAGCGTCGCGCGGCAGGCCTGCAGCACCGGCATGCCGGCCTGGATCAGCCGGGCGCAGTAGACCAGCAGGCGGGTGGAGACCGCCTCCTCCAGGTCCTGCCCTTTGAGCTCCCGCAGGCGCACGGCAAGGTTCACCAGGGCCCTGGCCCGTTCCCGGGCCAGATCGCTCTCGTGCACCACGATGGCCAGCTCCTGCTCCGGAGGCGGGAAGTCCAGCTCCAGCGCCACGAAGCGCTGGCGGGTGCTGGGCTTGAGCGACTTGAGCACATGCTGGTAGCCGGGGTTGTAGGAGGCGACCATCATGAAGTCCTCCGGGGCCTCCAGGGTTTCGCCGGTGCGGTCCAGGGGCAGCACCCGACGGTCGTCGGTCAGCGGGTGCATGACCACCGTCACGTCCTTGCGCGCCTCCACCACCTCGTCCAGGTAGCACAGGCCGCCATGGCGCACGGCCCGGGTCAGGGGCCCGTCCGTCCAGACCGTCTCGCCGCCCTGCAGCAGGTAGCGCCCGGTCAGGTCGGAGGCCGTGAGGTCGTCATGGCAGGCCACCGTCTGCAGGGGCAGGCCGAGGCGCGCCGCCATGTGGCTGACAAAGCGCGTTTTGCCGCAGCCGGTCGGGCCCTTGAGCAGGAGCGGGAGCTTACGGTGGAACGCATACTCGAAGAGCTCACGTTCGTGGCCGACCGGTTCGTAGTAGGGCGCTTCGACGGCGCTCATTGGCTGCTCCCGTTACCGTTGCCGCCTTTGACATGGGCTGGGAGCTGCTCACGGGCCGGTCCGAAGATGGCGATCAGGAACAGAACGACACCCAGCGCCACGGCGGTACCCGAGCCAAGCCGCATGATGAAGAAAATATCCAGCTGGTTCTGAACCGTCATGAAGTCCTCGCCCAGCACCCGCTGCATATGGGTCTGGACCACCCCGGCAAAGGTGAGAGTGAAGGTCATGAAGCACATGCCACCGACCATGATCCAGAACGACCACATGTTCATGATCTGGTTGTAGGGCTGGAGCCGGCGCAGCTGGGGCATGGCATAGCTGATGATGGCCATGTTGAGCATCGCGTAGGCACCGAAGAAGGCCAGGTGCCCGTGCGCCGCCGTGATCTGGGTGCCATGGGTGTAGTAGTTGACCCAGGACAGGGTATGCATGAAGCCCCAGACCCCGGCCCCGAAGAAGGAAACCACCGCGCAGCCGAGGGTCCAGAGCATGGCCGCCTTGTTCGGGTGTTCCCGGGAGCCCTTCCAGAACATGTAGAAGGCGAACATCACCATGGCGAAGAACGGAATGACCTCCATGGTAGAGAAGATGTTGCCGATGGGCTGCCAGTAGCCGGGGGTGCCCAGCCAGTAGTAGTGGTGGCCGGTGCCAAGGAGGCCGGAGAACAGCACCAGGCCCACGATCACGTACAGCCACTTTTCGATGATCTCGCGGTCCACACCGGTCATCTTGATCAGCAGGTAGGCGAGGATGGAGGCCATGATCAGCTCCCAGACGCCCTCGACCCAGACGTGCACGATCCACCACCACCAGAGCTTGTCCTGGGCCAGGTTGTCCGGTTCGTAGAAGGCGAACATCCAGAAGATGGCCGCCAGCCACAGCCCCAGCAGCAGTACAGTGGAGACCGACGTGCGCCGGCCCTTAATGACCGTACGGGTGTTGTTGTACAGGAACATCAGGAACGAGATGGTCAGCAGGATCTTCACATAGACCGGCTGCTCCAGGTAGTGGCGGCCCCCATGGATCCCGAACTGGTAGCCGATCAGCGCCGCGGCACCGGCACCGGCGAAGATCGCGAGCTGGATGTAGGCCATGGTCGGTGAGTGGAGCTCAGTCTCGGCCTCTTCCGGCAGCAGGTAATAGGTGGCGCCGAAAAAGCCGATCAGCAGCCAGACCAGCAGCAGGTTGGTGTGGCTCATGCGCATGATGTGGAAGGGCATGGCCTCGGAAAGGAATTCGGGCATGACATAGACGGTCGCCGCCATCAGCCCGAAACAGATCTGCAGCGCGAACAGCGCCATGGCCACCGCGAAGAACGGCAGGGCCACTTTCTGGGTTTCATACTTCATCGGTTCTCTCCCTGGATGAACGGACGGAGTGGATTGCGGGCATGGTCAGCCGGACTTGTGCGGTGGCCAGTCGTGGGTGTCGATACCGTCCACCCACTTGAAGAAATCCACCAGGTGGTCCAGCTCCTGTTCGTTGAGGTTGAACTGCGGCATCTGGCGGCGCCCCGGCGCCTCGATGGGCTGGGCTTTCATCCACCCCTTGATGCCCGCCCTGGCGGCTTTCGGATTCTCGCGCCCGCCGTAGCGGTGCCAGACGTTGGACAGTTCGGGCCCGAAGTAGGCCCCTTCGCCCATGATGGTGTGGCAGTTGATGCAGGAGTGCTCCTCCCAGACCTCCTTGCCGGCGATGACGTCCTCATCCAGCTTGTCGCTGTTGGTCGAGGTGGTACTCATGTAGATATGGGTATGGATGGTCAGGCCGGCGAAGATCAGGAAGAAGATCGTCGAGCCTCCATAGAAGATGTTGCGCGCGGCGTTTCGGGTCAGTCCCTCGGACATGGGCGTGTCCTCCCGGTCATGGCTTTGGGGTCTGCACGGCGGTTCCGTGACTGGTGTGATTATCCGGGCTGACTTTAAAGATGTAAAACAGATAAATCAATAATGGGGTTCTGGTGTCTGCTTATGGCGAGCCCGCCGTAGACCATTCGCATGATCCAGCTGTGAATAAAAAATCCGAGGATTGCGGCCAGCCTCTCTCTGATTTAAGATGCATATTAAATAATTCTTTGAGGTGGCGGTGCAGCATGGGACCCACAGGGAGTACCACCTAAGGGGCGCAGCCTGAACGGCCGGGAGTTTGTAATATGTCAAGGCATAACACCCCCACAGCGAACAACCGTCAAACCGAGGAGGCTGCCGTGACATCCTGTGACGCGATCAAACTGGCCGATGTAACCCATGCGAAGCTGGCAGAGCCCCTGCTGTGCCCGCGTCTGGAGCACTGCGCCATCCACCGGCACCCATTCTTCCAGGATCTGGGCGATCAGGATCTGGCCAGCCTGTGCCAGCGCAGCCGCCTGCATACTCTGGAGGCGGGAGAGATGCTTTGCCGCGAGGGGGACAGAGCGGAGCGGTTCTTCATTGTGCTTTCCGGTTCCGTGAAGCTGTTCCGGGTCACTGACCAGGGCAGCGAGCGCGTTCTGGGCAGTGCCGGCGCGGATGAGGTGCTTGCGGAGGTTGCAGCCTGCTCACCGGATGGGCGCTACCCTTGGTATGCCCAGAGCCTGGAGCCCACCCGGGTCCGCTCGTTCAGTGGTGCTCTGCTGCGGGAGATGGTGGCCGGTCGTTCCGATTACATGATGAACGTGATGCGCTACGTGGCGGCAGCCATGTCCCAGACAGTGGAGGAGCGCACCATTCTGACGGCGCAGAACGCCCGGGAGCGGCTGGTCCAGTATCTGCTCAGCCTGGTTCCGGGCGCGGACCGGCGCAACACCGGGGTGGTAGTGGAACTGCCTCTGCCCAAGGGGCTCCTGGCCTCGCAGCTGGCCATGCAGCCTGAGACCCTGTCCCGTGTGCTCAAGGAGCTGCGTAACCGCGGGCTGATCCAGGTTGCCCAGCGTCAGGTCACCCTCCTGGACAGGGCGGGACTGCAGGAATTCGTGGGATAGGCCCAGGCCTTCACCGGGAAACAGAGCGAGTTGGAGTGAATGCAGGAGACACGGATCCGGAACGATGAAGCGCAACGCCTGCGTGAGCGGCTGCTCGCGTACAACCCGTTCCGGAGCCTGTCCCGGCGTGAGCTTGATAACCTGATCGGAGCGACGGTGCGGCTGGAAACCCGCGCCGGAGAACTGCTGTTCAGTGAGGGGCAGTCAGCCCATTACTGTGGGGTGGTCGACAGCGGCCAGATTGCCGGTGTGCGCTACACCGAGAATGGTGACGAGAAGTTCTTCTGCACCCACGGCCCCGGGCGTCTGGTGGCGCTGACGGCCGCGTTTCTCAATGGCAGTGGCTACATCATGAGTTACCGGGCGACGCTGCGCAGTCGGGTGTTCGGGGTCCCGGCGCGCCAGCTGCGAGCCCTGGCCGAGGCCAACGGTCCCTTCGCTTCCCGCCTTCTGGAACAGACCAGTGAACGGCTTCAGTGCTCCTTCAACCAGGTGGATTTCTTCACGGCCAGTTCCGCCGAACAGCGGGTGGCCGCCTTCCTGCTGCAGCTCCATGAGGAGCAGGAAAGCCGTGAGATTCGCCTGCCATGCCGCCAGAAGCAGGTGGCCCTGATGCTCGGTGTCCGTGAGGAGACAGTCTCCCGGGTGCTCAATGACTTCCGGCGCGAGGGGATCCTGGCGCCGGAGCGCAGCCCTATCGGGCTCAGGGATCTGGATTTTCTGGAGCGGCTGGTGGGCGAGCAGTACGGCGGGCTGAGATTCGGCGCACTCTGAACAGGCCGGTCTTCAAGTTCCCGGCCTGCTGTTGAGAGCCGGCGTCGGCTCGCCTTCCAGTGTCAGCGCCAGGTGCTGTCGCAGTTTCTGGGCCCGTGGTGAGGTGACATCCTCCAGGCTGTAACCGTCCAGAACCTTCAGGAACGCCCCCAGGGCCTCATCCAGCACGAACTTCAGCTGGCAGCTGGGCGTGATCACGCACTGGTTATCACACCCGAAGCATTCCGCGATTTTCAGATCCGGCTCCATGGTGCGGACCAGATCCCCCAGCATGATCCGTTCGGGCGGCAACGCCAGGCGCAGGCCACCGCCCTTGCCGCGGATGGTTTCCAGGTAGCCGTGGCGTTGCAGCTCATGGGCCACCTTCATCAGGTGGTTGCGGGAGATGCCGTAGGCATTGGCAATCTCGCGGATGGTGCCCAGCTGGCCGTCGCGCAGTGCCAGGAACATGAGCATGCGCACGGCGTAGTCGGTGTGGCGCGTCAGTCGCATCAGCCAGGCCTCCCGTCAACGCGTGGCCGCACAAGGATGCCCGTGTAGCGGAACAGGAAGAGCCCGAAGGCGATCATCCACAGCAGGGCGCTGACACTGATGCCCGTCTGCCAGGCCATGCCGCCGGCGCCGGTGACGACCCGGATCAGGGCTCCCAGGTGGATCATCACGAAAGCAGTGACCATACCGCCCGGCAGAACCAGTGTGCGACCGGTATGGCCCAGCACCACGCGGCTGATTACGCCCAGAATGAGTCCGCCCATGGCGCCCAGGCCGGTGGCGTGGACCCAGACCGTCTCGGGTATGGCGTTAAAGCGGCTGGCTGCGAGAAGCCAGAGCGCTACTGGAATCCACAGCAGCGACAGGTGCAGGATCCACAGCAGCGGTTCACGGGCTACCCGCCATCCGCGCCAGAGCAGGATGCGGACCAGTGCCACGGTTCCGGCCACCAGTGCCAGGATGCCCGTAACCGGGTCAGGCAGCACGAGCACACTCAGGAAGGTCAGTGCCATCACGCCCAGAACCAGTTTCTCCAGCCAGGGAATGATGGTGATGCCGTCAGTAGAGAGCCCCCGGGTCCGCAGCCACCCCTTGGAGAAGTTGGGGGTGATGCGGCCTCCGATGATCAGCATCAGTGTCATGGCCATGAGCAGGGCACCGTCGAGGGCAGTGCCGCTGCCGCTGATGAGAAAGGTCGCCTGCATCAGCCAGAGCCCGAGGAGAACCAGCAGTATCGGGATCTGGCGCGGCTGGCGTGCCCGCCACACACGCAGGCCTGCATCCAGCATGAGCAGCGGCAGGAACAGCAGGTTCACGCCGACGACCAGCCATTCGGGCAGCGATTCCCCGAGCGTGATCACCAGCCTCCCCATGAGCCAGACGCCCCAGAGCCCCGCCAGCGGCCAGCCATGGGTGCGTGTG
Organism: Halospina sp. K52047b; assembly: GCF_008709855.1. Lineage (NCBI taxonomy): Bacteria > Pseudomonadati > Pseudomonadota > Gammaproteobacteria > Halospina > Halospina sp. K52047b. The sequence goes on from NZ_VYJH01000015.1 coordinate 46,054, forward strand.
GTGCCCGTCCAGACACAGACCGCGGTCAGCAGGAAGCCGGCAATGGCGGCCTGCAGCCAGGCAAAGACCATCTCGTGCTGGTGCCAGGCCAGTGCCGGGATCGCCAGCGGCAGATCCAGCCGCCCGGTGACGGCGCCCACCCAGAGTGGGACAATCACCACGGCCTGTATGGCCAGAGACAGGAAGAAGATACGGAAGGGGTAGCTGAACAGCGTGACAGGGGACAGGCGGGGTGGCGTGTTGAGCGGTTCAGCCATCGGGTCGACTCCAGAGCCAGATCGTGACGCACAGCAGGAACGGTGGCAGCACCCAGCGCAGAAGCTCCGGCGCCGGCGAGACCACCAGCATGGTCAGGCTGATGGCGATCAGCACAGAGGCGGTCCACTTCGCCCTCCTGGGTACGGCCCGCTTTTCACGCCAGGCCCGGATGGAGGGGCCGTAACGCGGATGCTCCAGCAGGCGCTGCTCCAGTTCCGGCCAACCATGGCTCCCCGCCCAGGCGGCCACCAGCAGGAAAGGCACCGTGGGCAAGCCTGGAAGGGCTACCCCCAGGGCGCCCAGGAGCACCGCCAGGGACGCGAGCAGGCGCCAGAACGCTTTGAGGAGCATCAGACAGTCCGTCATTGTGCTGCTGCCATATCGCATGACAGAGTCAGTGTAACCCAGTTAAGATATATTTTAAATAAATCTTAGTGTCCGGGGTCGACTATGGAGTTCTATCACATCGTCAAGGGTGTGCACATGCTGGCCGCCTATACCACCGCAGCCCTGATGCTGCTGCGCCTGGGGCTGGATGCGGCTGGTCGGCCGGGCTGGCGGGGTACACCGCTGCGCTGGGTTCCCCACCTTAATGATACCGCCCTGCTGGCCGCCGCACTGGGGCTGCTGGCCTTCAGCGGCTGGATGCCGTTCGTTCACCACTGGTTGACCGGCAAGGTGATCCTGCTGGTGGGCTATATCCTGGCCGGCAAGTGGGCACTGGATCAGACGCGGACGCCCGGAGTAAGAGTGGTGTCAGCACTCGTGGCCCTGGCTCAGCTGGCAATGATCTTCGCATTGGCCATCCTGAGGCCGCTTTGACCTACCTCAACTTTTCTGCGCCTACCCCTATATGGGTAACATCCTGATTATTTGGAAATAAACCTGTATGTGAAAGGCTCCTTTCTGGTTAGGCTGTGCCAGTAGGTCACAAAGCGCCGTGTGGCCGCTGACTGGAACAGGAGTAAATGATGCTGAGTGAACACGACTACGATCCACCGCGGGCCCATAGGGCGCTCGCATTCTCCACCCTGGCGTTCACCGTGTGTTTCGCGGTCTGGACGATCTTTTCCGTTATCGGAGTCAAGATCAAACAGGATCTTGGGCTTTCGGATACGCAGTTCGGGATTCTGGTGGCGACGCCAGTGCTGACCGGTTCCATCAGCCGGATCTTTCTTGGTATGTGGACCGAGCGGTATGGCGGACGGCTGGTTTTCACCATCCTGATGCTGGCCACATCGGTGGCAGTGTTCCTTCTCTCGACCGTTACCACTTACGGCCTGTTCCTGCTCGCAGCCCTGGGTATTGGCCTGGCCGGTGGCTCATTCATTGTTGGCATTGCCTACACGTCTGAGTGGTATGACAAAAAGCACCAGGGAACCGCCCTCGGTGTTTTCGGGGCGGGTAACGTCGGTGCTGCTGTCACCAACTTCGGGGCACCTTTTCTTGTGGTCGCCCTTGGCTGGGAGATGACCGCCCAGGTCTATGCCGCCGTTCTTGCTGGTATGGCTGTTGTCTTCTGGTTCATGACTGAAAATGATCCGCGTCTCAAGCGCCGCAGGGAAGAAGGAGCGGAGCCAACGCCTGTTAAGGAACAGCTGGCGCCGCTTAAAAACCTTCAGGTCTGGCGTTTTTCGCTGTACTACTTCTTCGTGTTTGGCGCCTTTGTTGCGCTCGCCTCGTGGCTGCCCAACTACTACGTGAATGTCTATGAACTGAGCCTGGAGCAGGCGGGCATGCTCGCTGCCCTGTATGCTCTGCCCGCCTCGGTTTTCCGGGCCCTCGGGGGCTGGATGTCAGATCGGGTAGGCGCGCGTGCGGTGATGTACTGGACCTATGGCGTGTCACTGCTGTGTCTCTTTGTGCTGAGCTACCCGCAGACACGCTACATCATCGAGGGTATTGATGGCCCGATCGAGTTCGCCTTTGGCATACCGCTGGCCCTGTTCGTGGTACTGACCGTAGCCCTTGGTTTTGTCATGTCACTCGGCAAGGCAGCGGTCTATAAGCATATCCCTGTCTACTACCCGGATCATGTCGGCTCTGTCGGTGGCCTTGTCGGCATGATCGGTGGTCTTGGGGGCTTTTTCCTGCCGATTATGTTTGGCGTCCTTAACGATCTGCTTGGGATCTGGACCAGCTGTTTCATGCTGCTCTTCCTGCTGGTCCTGATCTCGTTGCTCTGGATGCACGGCGCCATCGTGCGCATGGAGCAGCGCCGCCATCCGGAGCGCGGCGAAGAGCAGAGTGCCCGTGACCTTCCCGAGATCCAGCTGGATTATGGGAAGGAAGCGCAGGCTTCGAAAAACTGAAACAGGGTCGGGAGGTCCATCCTCCCGACTGACTCAATCCATTCATTCTGACCCGGAGCTTTATTATGGGTGATCTCTATAAATGGGATGTGGAAGACCCAGACTTCTGGGAGTCAAAGGGTAAGAAAGTCGCCAACCGCAACCTGTGGATTTCCATCCCGAGTCTGCTGTGCGGTTTTGCGGTGTGGCTCTACTGGGGGATCATCACGGTCCAGATGGACAATCTGGGCTTCCCGATCCCCAAGGAAGAACTCTTCACACTGACGGCCATCGCTGGCCTGACCGGTGCCACACTGCGGATTCCCAGCAGCTTCTTCATCCGCATTGCGGGTGGTCGTAACACCATCTTCTTTACCACGGCCCTGCTCATGATTCCGGCCATCGGAACGGGCCTGGCCTTGCAAAGCAAGGAAACCCCGCTCTGGATCTTCCAGCTTCTGGCGTTTCTCTCCGGTATCGGTGGCGGTAACTTTGCCTCATCCATGTCCAACATCAGCTTTTTCTTCCCCAAGAGTAAGCAGGGGCTGGCGCTGGGGCTGAATGCCGGTCTGGGCAATGCGGGTGTTACCACCATGCAGATCCTGGTGCCGCTGTTCATGACCATCGGTGTCTTTGGCGGAGCACCCATGGTGCTGGAAAACGGTTCCGGAACACTGATCGGCAAGATCCCCGCCGGCAGTGAGACCTATATCCACAATGCGGGCTACCTCTGGCTTCTGTTCCTGATTCCGCTGGCTTTCGCCGGCTGGTTTGGCATGGACAATATCCGCACGGAAGGCGTTTCGCCCAATATCGGCAGTCCTCTCAGTGCCTTTGCCAAGATGACGGGCATGTTGTTGATCGGCTTCTTAACCGCCGCTGTGGGTCTCTACATCATCCTGCCGCAGCCGGTTGGGCTGGGTACGCCGGACTGGGTCAAGTGGCCGGTCATCGCGGGCATCCTGTTCGCCACTTTGATGCTCCTGAAGCTGATCCCGGGTGAGATCAAGCCCAATCTGGCGCGTCAGTTCAAAATCTTCTCCAACAAGCACACCTGGGTGATGAGTCTGATCTACACCATGACCTTTGGCAGCTTCATCGGCTTCTCCGCCGGCTTTGGTCTGGCCATCAAGGTCATCTTCGGCTATCAGCACATCATGGTGGATGGGGTCATGACTCACGACACGCCAAACCCGGCGGGTCCCTCCGCCCTGATGTGGGCCTGGATGGGGCCGTTCATCGGTGCCCTGATCCGCCCTGTTGGCGGCTGGATTGCGGACAAGGTCGGGGGTGCGCGTGTGACGGGCATTGTTGCGGTGGTGATGATCGCCAGTTCTCTGGGGGTGGCCTATTACATGCAGCAGGCCTATGCCTCCCAGACGCCGCAGGAGTTCTTCGTGCCCTTCCTGTTGCTGTTCCTGGTGCTGTTCGCGGCTACGGGCATTGGTAATGGCTCCACCTTCCGTACCATCGCCAAGGTCTTCAACACCGAGCAGGCCGGGCCAGTACTGGGCTGGACCTCGGCAGTCGCCGCCTATGGCGCCTTCATTATTCCCAAGGTGTTCGGGGAACAGATCAAGGCCGCCACTCCGGAAAATGCGCTCTATGCCTTTGCCGTTTTCTACGCGCTGTGCATGGTGGTGAACTGGTGGTATTACCTCGGACCGAAGGCCGAATACCGCAACCCTTAAAGCGCAGGGGGAGCTAACCGACAGGCCCGTGGAACGCGGAACGGGCCTGTCGCCCAACAGGAAAACTCCGCGGCTGGTGACTACACTGACGCAAAGTCCGTGTCGCTGGTCAGGGAGCATCCCGCAATGAAAGCCATCATCTATCGGGCCTGTGGCCAACCCAATGTTCTGGAATGGGTGGATGACTGGCCGGAACCCGCTGTTGGTCCCGGCCAGGTCCAGGTGCGTGTCCGGGCCGGTGCGTTGAACCCCAAGGACGTGCTGCTGCGCAAGGGAATGTTCCGTTCCTTTCTGCGTTTTCTTGACCGTGAACCCTTGCCGCGGGTTAGTGGTCTGGATATGGCCGGGGAGATTACCCAGGTCGGTGACCGGGTCCGAAGCCTGGAGGTGGGGCAGCCGGTATTCGGTATGAGCAACCGTTTCCATGGTGGCGTCCATGCTGAGTACGCGGTGCTGGAGGCGGATGAGGTGGCTCCCTGTCCAGAGGGGCTGTCCTTTGCCGAGGCCTCGGCCATTCCTCTGGCCGGCCTCACCGCCCTGCAGGCGCTGCGCGACTGTGCCGGTGTCCAGCCAGGGCAGCGGGTTCTGATCAATGGCGCCAGCGGTGGCGTTGGCCACTTCGCGGTGCAGATTGCCCGCAATCTCGGTTGCCATGTCACCGCCGTGTGCAGTGAGCGTAACCTGAAGTTCGTGAGTGATCTGGGGGCGAACGAGGCTGTGGACTACCAGCAGACATCGGCCCCCGCCATTCCCGGCCCCTTTGATGCGGTGTTCGATGTCTTCGGCAATTACCGGGTCGGTGACTTCAGCGACACGCTGGTGCGGGGCGGGCGCTATGTGAACACCATTCCCAGCGGTCACAGCCTGCCTGCAGAAGGGTTGGCCCGGCTGGGTCTCCAGAAGCGCAACCGGCTTGTGATCGTGCACTCCAATCGCGCGGACCTGGACGTGCTGCGCCAGTGGGTGAATGAGGGTCGGCTCAGGGTGCACGTGGACGAGATTTATCCCTTCTATCATGCCGAGGATGCCCACCGTCACATTGAAACCCGGCATACCCGGGGCAAGGTAGCGATGGAGGCGACCTGCTGAGTGGCCATGACTGAGATACGTGAAGCAGCGACCCTGGTGCTGGCGCGTGATGGCGCCGGTGGCCCGGAGGTACTGCTGTTGCGTCGTACCAGGGACGCGGTCTTCCTGCCGGGGTTCGATGTGTTTCCGGGCGGGGCGGTCAGTGATCTGGATGGGGCCTTAGTGGATCGCACCACAGCGCTCAGGGAGTGCTTTGAGGAAGCGGGCGTTCTGGTGGTCCGGGACGATGCCGGAGGGCTGACCACGCATACAGTGCCGGAGCTCGATGAACGGCGGCGGCTGGATGCCGGCGAGCAGTCGCTGGCCGATTACTGCGGGCGCGCCGGGCTGACGCCCGCCGCTGATGGACTCTTCTATCTGGGGCGTTGGATCACGCCCCCAGGGCCCCCGCGGCGTTTTGATACCCGCTTTTTCCTGGCGCCAGTGCCGGCGGGACAGACCGCCTGGCCGGATGGTACGGAAACCACCGAGGCCTTCTGGCTGACACCGGAGCAGGCTCTGGAGGAGCATGGCCGTGGTGAGCGCCTGCTGGTGCCTCCGACACTGGGCACGCTGAGGCAGATCCGGGGATTCCGGAGCGTCGCCGATCTGGTTGCATCAATGGCGTATCTGGTTCCCTATGAAGCGCCGGCAGAGGACTGGCCGATCCGCAATAGCAGCCTGGCTGCCGGAGCGGCAGGATACGACGAGGCCCGTTTCCTGGACCCCGCAGCCGGTGGGCACACGACCGGACGCATCGAACCGGGCGAGGCGGTTGCGATCACTCCGGCCATCACCCGCCTGACTGCTCCCAACCCGGGTGTCATGACAGGGCCGGGCACGAACACCTACATCCTGCGTACGGACGAGGAGAGGCTGGTGGTGGATCCGGGGCCGGATGATGGCGCTCATGTTGAGGCCATCCTCGCTGCCACCGGGGGGCGTATCGACCGCATACTGCTCACCCACACGCATCTGGATCACACACCGGCCAGCCATCGGCTGCGCGAACGCACTGGCGCCCGGCTGGTGTTCCGGCGCCCTGCAGGAGGCCTGGCGCATCACGACTACGATCTTGCGCCGGATCATGAGCCAGCAGACGGGGATTACCTGGTACCGGGGCTGAGGGTGCTGAGTACACCCGGGCATGCTGCTAATCATCTGGCGTTCCTGTGGGAACCGGATGGGCTACTGCTGGCCGGGGATCTGGTGATGCAGTCCTCCACAGTGGTCATTGACCCGCCGGACGGGCATCTGGGGGATTATCTGGCCACGCTGCGGCGTCTTCTGGATGAGCCGGTGGCGTATCTGCTGCCGGGGCATGGCCAGCTGATGGCCGATCCCTGGGCGGTGTTCGATTATCTGATCACCCACCGCCATCGCCGCGAGCACAAGGTTCTGGACTGCCTGGCCGAGGCGCCGGAAGGTATTGAGACGGAAGCATTGCTGCCCCGGGTCTATGACGACGTGCCGGCGGCTATCCATCCGGTGGCTGCGCGCTCACTGGAAGCCCACCTGGAGAAACTGGTGGATGAGGGGCGGGTTCAGCGCTCGGGATACGGGGTCCGGCTCGTGAGCTGAGATCAGCCGGCGGGCTGTTCACGGTCGCTCGCGATTATGACACAGTCACGGCCTCTCTCCTTGGCCTGATAGAGCGCATCATCCGCACGCTTCAGCCAGTCCTCCCAGCTTTCATCCGCTCCCAGGTGAGCCGCGCCAAAGGAGGCGGTGACGGGGCCATCGGGACTTCTCAGGGTGGACCGGATCTTCTGGCGCAGGCCCTGGACCACGGCGCTCATGCCGTCAGAGTCCACGCCCGGCATGAGCAGCACGAATTCTTCGCCGCCAAAGCGGAACAGCTGATCGCTCTGGCGGGTATTGCGTTCCACCATCCTGGCCAGGTTGACCAGGATCTCGTCACCCAGGCCATGGCCGTGCTTGTCGTTGATGGCCTTGAAGTGGTCCAGGTCCAGCATGACCAGGGCATATGGGGTTTCGGTGCGGCTGGCGGTGGAGGCGGCCAGCTGCAGGGCATCGTCCATGGAGCGGCGGTTGCGTATGCCGGTGAGCGGGTCGCGGCGGGCCAGAACGGCCATTTCCTTGCGTTGCTGCTGGTTACGGATCGCGAAGATGAAGGCGCAGGCGCTGACCACCGTGGCCGTGGCAAAGTAGGCCCACAGGCTCTCTCCCGAGGGCAGGGAGGTGCCATGGATGATGATGGCCACGACCATGGCGGTATTGAGACTGATGGCGATGATCGGCCGTGTAAGGAAGAAGCTGGCCACCAGTATAGGGTAGCTCCAGAGGTGCCCCACTTCCGGCAGAATGGAGCCGATGACCGCCCCCGCAACACAGCAGAAGACCGCCAGCGCGAACCCCGTCCTCTCCGTATCGCCGGACAGCCACGCATAGATCACGCTGCTGAGGATGCCGAAGGAAATCAGTGAATCGGCAGCGCCGGCGAGGTAATTGGTTTCCAGGAACCGGTAGACGCCAAAAGGAATAATGCCGAACAGGGCGGCCGCGCCCAGCAGCGTAATGATCGAGAGCTGGAAATCAGTGCGCAGTCGCCTTGTGGCAACGGCAAGCGCGGGTTCGGCTAGGCTCGCGTCCCTGACGGGTCTGTTCTTGTCATTATCGGACACGTGATTGACTCATCAGGTCTCAGGGGACTGGCTGTAACTATAGGTGGGTTTATTGTCCCCATCAAGGACAGTCCTGAGATGGCGTTCAATCGCATACACATGCGGATCATCCACGCCCATCGCCCGCAGCGCTTCCGCCAGTTCGAGCACATAGTCGCTGTTGGGTCCGCTGGGCCCTTCGGAAGCGGCTACGTGCCGTGCAATGGCGGCTTCTGTAGCCGGCCCCAGCCAGGCAGCATTGTCTTCGGTGGCGATGTAGACAAGGCCCTCCGCGTCGCTGCCATCGTCCAGCCTGAGAGAGCGGATCAGGCGCAGATAGCCATTTTTCTCGCGTACATCCAGCTGTTCAAAAACATCCGGTGTCACCCGGTATGCCAGGCCAGTGCAGCAGGCCTGGGCATCGGCAATCAGGGTTGCGACGCGCCCAGGGCTGTCGGGGGTGCCGCGGTGGTCGTGGGAGCCCTGCCAGAAACGTCGCTTCCAGCCCTGGATGGTGGCCGGCCGCGTCTCGATATAGTCAAAGCCCGCCTTGTAGATCAGTGACCCGTACCCGAAAAGCCATACGGGGCGGCCGTCCTGCGGAAGCTGGTCTGTGTTGCGGTTAAGGGATATCGTGTTGGCACTCATAACGCCGCCATACTACTGTACGGCGCTCAGAACGGCCACCACCAGTGGCCTTCGCCTTCCTGTGCGGCCAGCCTCTGCTGCCGTTCCCTTTCAAGCTGGCGGAGTTTGCGATCCGTCTCCAGTGGCCGGGAAGGCCCGCCGCCCCAGGGCCAGTACCAGGGAGCGGGCTCGTAATGGCCCTGCTCCTTCATGCGTTCGACCTCCTCTTTACGCTTTTCCATAAGTGCCTTGCGTCGGCGTTGGTAATCCGCCTCGCGGTTGTCCGCCACAATGGAGGTGCCGGCATGGTTGGTGGCGAGCAGCACGCTCTCCATGAAGCGGGTCCGGCGCAGTTCCTTCATGGCGGCTTCCTGCGTAACAAGCCGTGCGGCACCACGGCTCAGGGGATGATCATCGGGCAGGCGCGGGTCCATGGAGTCGGTTTCGCTGACCTCGGAGTAGCGCAGGAAGTAGATCTCGCCCGCCTCCATTGTCAGTTCGGCATCCAGGAGATGGGAGAAGCGGAACCCGATGCCTTCAATCCCGAAGAAGGGGCGGCTCATGTCCAGCTCGCGGGTGCCGGGGAGGATTTCCAGCCAGGTGTAGCCGCCGCTGCGCAGGTTCACGTAGTGGTGGCCGTCCACGTAGAAGCTGGGCGCCATGAGCTCCTGGTCGCCCCACTCCGACTGTGGGCGGTAGACATAGAGCAGGGCGTGGTTGTTGCTGTCCCATTTGTGTTTGGGCACGGGACGGAAGCGCTCACCGTCCACATCCCGCAGGAAGGCGCCGGCATCATGGCCGATGGACTGGTGGACCGTACAGCCGCCAAGGCTGAGCAGGGCGATCAGCAGACAAAGGATGCAGGCGCGGGTGTTCATTCCCATGGCAGTCACTCGTAGTGTCCCAGTTCCGGCCAGCAAGGTTACCACCCACGGCAAGCGTGGATCTGAGAGGTGATGCAAGACTTTGGATTCCAGTGGGGCCCGTCATTCAGGTCAGGGAAATCGCCCGGATAGATAGGGTGCTATGGGTTGCCTTCTGTTAAGCTTTCGCGCGGATCGTTTGCCAAGCGGTACAACAAGAAAACAGCCGGGAAGCCTGACCATGACTGACCAATGGAAACGACCGCGGGTGCTGGTGGCACTGGCGGTCCTCGCCGTGGCCCTGATCATAATGCGTGCCTGGGCCAGCACACAGACCAGCGCGGACGCCAATGACCAACGGTTGCTGCCCGTCAGCACCAGTACGCCCGAGGCCATGGACAGCTTCCCGCAGGTGACCCGCCACACCGGGCTCGTGGAGCCGCGGCGGGCCAGCACCCTGGCTTTCGAGCCGGAAGGGCGGGTTGCCCGCATCGAGGTCCGGGAAGGGGATGCTGTCACCCAGGGGCAGGTGCTCGCGGTTCTGGATGATCGCCGCCTCAGGGCCTCGCTGAAGGAGGTGGAAGGCGAGATCGCCGCCACCCGGGCCAGCCTGGATCTGGCCCGCCAGGAGGAGGAGCGCCAGCGCAACCTCCGCCGTGATGGCGCCAGTACCCAGCGTGATGTGGATCGGGCCGAGGCGGAACGCCGGCGCCTGGAAGGCCAGCTCCAGGGGCTTGAGGGGCGTCGCGACCGGGTTCAGGCCAATCTGGATGACGCCCGCCTCAGGGCGCCGTTCGATGGCGTTGTGGCCCGCCGGATGGTGGATCAGGGCGATCTGGTCTCGACCGGAACGTCGGCTTTCCGGGTGCTGGACCCCGAAAGCCTGGAGGCCCGCATTGGTATGCCGGCAGGTACGGCAGCGGCCTACAGCAGCGGTGACCGTGTCTCGCTGAGGGTGGGTGACCAATCGCTGGAAGGTACCGTGATCGAGCGGCTTCCGGAGCTGGATCCGGCGAGGCGCACACGCACCCTGCGCGTGGCACTGGATGCTGGCGCCCCGGTTGTTCCGGGGCAGATCGCCCATCTACGCCATGCCACCGAGGTGTCGCAAAGCGGCCATGTCCTGCCTGAGTCCGCGCTGACCCGGGCCCGTTCCGGCCTCTGGGCCGTACTGGTCCTGGAACCGGATGGGGAGGAAGCGCACCGGATCAGGCGCGTGAACGTGGAATGGCTCTACAGCCACGATGGGCGGGTTCTGGTCCGCGGCCCACTCGAAGCGGGCATGGACGTGATCGATGGCGGCACCCACCGGGTTGTGCCGGGCCAGCGTGTGCGCATTGCGGAAGAGGGTGGCGACGGTGATTGAACGGCTGCTGTTCAACCGCCGCCTGCTGGTGATGGCGGTGGGGCTGTTGATTGTCTCGGGGCTGGCGGCCATCCAGACCCTGCCACGCCTCGAGGATCCACGCATCACGGCGCGCAATGCACGGGTGCTCACCACCTTCCCGGGAGCGGACCCGAAACAGGTCGAGGCGCTGGTCACGCAGACGCTTGAAGACGAGATCCGTACCCTCAAGGAGGTCAAGGTGCTCTCGTCCGCCTCCCGACAGGGGGTCTCCAGCATCGCGATTGAGCTCCTCGAGGAGGTGACGGAGGTCGAACCCGTCTGGAGCCGGGTGCGGGACAAGCTGGCGGATGCCCGTCCGGACCTGCCGGACCAGGCATCACGCCCGCGTCTGATTGATGACCGCTTCTACGCCTTCTCCATGGTGATCGCGTTGACACGTGAGGATCCGGGCATCAGCCACAACGCCCTGGGGCGCCACGCGGAGCGCCTGGAGGAGCGGTTCCGGGCCATGCCGAGCACCGACTACACCAACCTGTTCGGTCGCGCCGCCGAGGTGATCCGCCTGCACGCGGATCCGGCCGAGCTGGCGCAGCTTGGACTGTCCGCCGAGGACATGGCGCGGCGGGTGGCCGGCTCCGATGCCCGTCGTCCCGCGGGTGTTCTGGACAACGGCGAGTCGCGCCGGGCGGTGACGCTGCGGGGGGATTTCGCGGATCTGGAGCGGGTCCGGGATGTCACCATCAGCATCGACGAGGGCCAGCGCCTGAAAGTGGGCGACCTGGCGGACGTGGAGCGGGGCGTGGCCGACCCGCCGGAACAGCACGCGCTGCTCAATGGCGAGGAAACCATCCTGGTGGGCGCCCGCATGGCCGGTGGTGGCCGTATCGACAGCTGGTCGCAGCAGGCCAGGAGCGTCCTGGATGAGATGCGGGCGGAACTGCCGGACGGGATCGAGACCCGGGTTCTTTTCGACCAGAGCCTCTATACCCAGGAGCGGCTGGAAGGCGTTGTCGGCAGCCTCCTGATGGGGCTGGTCATCGTTGTGGCCCTGCTGTTCCTGACCCTGGGGTGGCGCGGGGCGGCCGCCGTGGGGCTGGCCATTCCCGCGACCATGCTGCTGGTGCTGAGCCTGTTCCGGGTCTTCGGAGTCAATATCCACCAGATCAGCATAACGGGCATTATCGTGGCGATCGGGTTGATCGTGGACAACGCCATTGTGGTGACCAACGCCCTGCGTGAGCGCCTTGGCCAGGGGGATTCCCACACTGAGGCCGTCCGCTGGACGCTGCGCCACTTCGCTGGTCCGCTGTTGGCTAGCACGCTCACCACCATCCTGGCGTTCATGCCGATTGTGCTTATGCCTGGCGGAGCGGGCGAGTTCGTGGGGCCGCTGGCCATTGCGGTGATCCTGGCGCTGATCAGCTCCTACCTGGTGGCGCTGCTGGTGATTCCTGCCATGAGCCCGCTGCTTCTGACCGGGCTGACATCGGTCTCCGCCTCGGGGCCCGGGCCGGCCATGCGTTGGCTGCGTTCCTTCATCGGGATCACGCTGCGGCGCCCGGTCATCGCCATCGGCCTGACACTGCTGCTGCCCATCAGCGGCGCCGTGATACTGCCGATGCTGCCGATCAGCTTCTTTCCAGCGGCGGACCGGGACCAGTTCCATATCCAGGTCCGCCTTGAACCCGGCGCCTCGGTGGATCGCGCCCGGAACGTCGCGCAGCGTATGACCCCGGTCATCCGGGATGTTGAAGGGGTGCAGGACGTCTGGATGGTCGCGGGCGGCAACGCGCCCAAGGTCTATTACAACCTGGTGGGGCGTGAGGACAGCAATCCCGCCTTTATCCAGGCCATTGTGGATACTGCCGGGGCAGAGCGGACGATCCCGGCGATCCGGACGCTGCAGAAACGGCTTGATGAGGCCTTCCCTGACGCCCAGACGCTGGTGCGGCGTTATGAACAGGGCCCGCCGGTGGCGGCACCCCTGGAGTTGCGCCTCTATGGCCCGGAACTGCCGGTGCTGGCGGATCTGGGCGAGCGCATCGCCGGTTTCATGCACGCTCTGCCGGAAGTGACCCATGTGCATACCCTGGTCAACCGGGACCAGCCCCGGATTGAGCTGACCCCGGACCAGGAGGAGATCGCGGCGCTGGGACTGGACGCGGAGCGGGTGGCTGGCCAGCTCAACGCCCTTCTCAGCGGGCGTGATGGTGGCTTCATGCTGGAGGAAACGGAACAGATGCCGGTCCAGGTGCGCTACCCGGAGCCCTGGCGCAGTCAGAGCAGTATGCTCGGCAGTGCCCTGATCCGTGGCGGCGAGGGCCGGGGTGGTATCCCGGTGTCGGCCCTGGCGGAGCAGGAGCTGACGCCGTCCTGGCGGCGCATCCAGCGCCGCCAGGGCGAGCGGGTCCAGCTGGTCCGTGGGTACCTTAAGGTTGGGGAACTGGCGCCCACGGTGATGCGGCGCCTTAAAGGCAAACTGGAGGCGGAACTGGATCTGCCTCCCGGGTACCGGCTGGAAACCGGTGGTGAGGCCGAGGAGCGCAACGAGGCCGTCACCCGGCTTCTGAGCTCCGTCGCCATCCTTGTGTTGATGATGGTCGCGGCGGTGGCCCTGACCTTCAATTCTTTCCGGCGGGCGGGGATTGTCTTCTTCAGCGGCGCTCAGGCCTTCGGCCTGGGCCTGCTGGCTCTCGCCCTGGCCGGGCACCCCTTCGGTTTCATCATCATCGTGGGGATCATGGGACTGGTGGGAGTGGCCATCAACGCCACCATCATCATGATCGCCGCCCTGGACGACGATGACCACGCGCGGGACGGTGATGCCGCTGCCATGGTCGACGTGATCACAGGGCCCACGTTCCGCCACATCGGCTCCACCACCATGACCACCTTCGGTGGCCTGGTGCCACTCATGGTCGCGGGCGGAACCCTGTGGCCGCCGTTTGCCCAGACCTTTGGCGTGGGGCTGCTGCTGGCGACGGTGATCGCCCTGGTGGTGACACCGGCCGCCTACCGGCTGGCCTGCACGCCGGCCCGGTAAACGGGCACAAAAAAGGGGGCTCCGCAGAGCCCCCTTCTGATCCCGATGGACCGATGCTTGCTTACTTGGCCGCTTTGCGGGCAGCTTTCAGCCACTTATCGACCATTTTGCGGTTCTCATCGATCCACTCAGCAGCGAGGGGCCGGACTTCGTCGTCGTCCAGGTCCTGCTCGCTCATCTTGGCGTCAACCTGACTGATCCACTTCAGCGGCACTTCCGCCTGACGGAACAGCTCTGCGGCTGCCGGGTTCTCCTTGAGGAAGTTGTTGTTGGCGGCAACCTGGATGTCAGCCGCAACGAAGCCCATCTGGATGGGATCGGTTACGGCACCGGTGATGCCGGACGCTTTTTCATTCTCGCTCTCGACGATGCCGGGCGCGTTGACCCACATGACGTCCTCACCCGGTACCAGCTTGAGGATCCAGGCGCTGGGGCCCCAGGTCATGTACAGGGTCGGGTTGCCCTGCTCGATCTGGGACATGGCTTCCGTGAAGTTCGCGGAATAGCCGGCATCCACGTGGTCGATGCGGTCGCCCAGCTCGAACTTGTCGATCATGGCGTTGATGCCTTCGTGGCAGCCCCAGCCGGGCGGGCAGCCGTAGAGCTCGGCCTTGCCGTCATTGTCGTGATCAAAGGCATTGCGGATCTCTTCGTTGTTCACGATGTCCATGATGCCTTTGATGTCGTACTTCTCAACGGCTTCCTTGTTCACCAGGTAGCCCTGGATACCGCAGCCCTTGCACAGCGGATCAAAGATCGTGCCCTTGTCATCCCAGTTGTCCGGCAGCTGCGGGTTGTGCAGCGGGAACCAGCCATTGGGCCAGTAGTCCACGTCGCCCTCGCTCATGGCCAGGTAGGCCACCGGGTTCTGAAGGGAGATCGGATCCTGGACGTCGTAGCCCAGCTCGGTCAGCAGTTCCGCATAGACCCAGCTCACCGGAACGGCGGAGGTCCATGTAGCCACAGCCGGCTGGACGCTTACGCCCTCACCGGGCATGGACTTGTGGTCGTCGGCCTGGGCACTGAGCGCCAGAGAGCCCACCAGGGCCAGCGCCAGCGCTTTCAGCGAAATGGATTTCAGGCGTTTCATAATACGTTCCTCCGTATTGCTCTTATTTAACTCACATCGTTGTGAGCTGTGTCGTCCCACGGATGCCGGCGGCATCCGCGCTTCACAGACTGTTATCAGTCGTCTTTACTGGCCCGGCTGCCCGGCGCCTTCTCACCCAGACCCTGGGTGATGCGGTCGAGCACCATGGCCAGCAGCACAATCCCCAGCCCGCCAACAAAGGCCTGGCCGATATCAAGCCGGTTCAGCCCCTGGAACACCAGCAGGCCGAGGCCACCGGCGCCGATGATGGCCGCGATTACCACCATCGACAGCGCCAGCATGATGGTCTGGTTCAGGCCCGCCATGATGGTGGGCATGGCCAGCGGCACCTGCACCTTCCACAGGATCTGCCGTGGCGTGGAGCCGAAGGCGGTCGCCGCTTCCGTGTACTGACCGGGTACCTGACGGATGCCCAGGTTGGTCAGGCGGATGGTTGGCGGCATGGCGAAGATGATGGTGGCCACCAGCCCCGGCACGTTGCCGATGCTGAACAGCATGACGGCCGGCACCAGGTAAACGAAGGGGGGTGTGGTCTGCATGATGTCCAGTATCGGCCGCACCAGGGTGTAGGTCATGTCCTTGCGCGAGCACAGGATGCCTATGGGCACCCCGATGATCAGGCAGAACAGCACCGAGGTGATCACCAGCGAAAGGGTGGTCATCAGCTCTTCCCAGACGCCCATGAAGCCGATGAAGGCGAAGGCGATCACGGCGAACACACCCACTTTCCAGGAAGCGGCGCGCCAGGCAATGACAAACAGCCCGGCCAGTACCGCCAGCGGCGGCGTGGAGGTAAGCACCCACTGGACCCACTCCATCACAGTCTTGACCGGCGGGCTCACCCAGGTCCGGAAGAAGTCACGGAAAGTAGCCACCAGCCAGTCGACGAACTGGGTTACCCAGTCATCAATAGGCATGTCGATCAGCTCAAACGGGTTGCCCAGGGAACCGCCGAGCATCGGGATCAGATCATTCATGATGTAAGCCTCAGTCGTCCTGTGCGTAACCGTGTTTCTCGAGAATACCGTGGATCAGCTCCGGTTCGTCGATGATGCCCTTCAGGCGCCCTTCGGCGTCCTGGACAATGACCGGAAGTTCCGAGTAGGCACGCCCGCGCAGCACCCGTTTGAGAATGGTGTCCGTGGTGCAGTGGACGGCGGCGTCCGTGTGGCGCTCGGGAGCGCCGCCGGTTTCGGTAACTTTCTCCTCGAGCTCATGGAGCGCCACGTCATTACCCTCAAAGCGCATCTTCGCCAGATGGCCATTGGCGTCCACGTGGAACTCGACATCGGTGTAACCGGTACGGTTCCAGATCTGGTTGCCGGCTTCTTCGCCCACTCTGTTGAAGTAGCGGTCGCTGAACGGCAGGGCGACGGTTTCCGCCGTGATGACGCCGGTCGGGTCGGCATGCTCGACAAACTTGGCCACGTACTCGGTTTTCGGGTTGACCAGAATCTCTTCCGGATTACCGACCTGCACGATTTTGCCCGCATCCATGATGGCGATGTGATCGCCGATGCGCATGGCCTCGTCCAGGTCGTGGGTGATGAACAGAATGGTGCGGCCCAGTTCCTGCTGGATGCGAATCAGCTCATCCTGCATCTGGACCTTGATCAGCGGGTCCAGCGCGGAGAAGGGTTCGTCCATCAGCAGGATGTTGGCTTCGGTGGCCACGGCGCGGGCCAGGCCCACGCGCTGCTGCATGCCGCCGGAGAGCTCATCCGGGTAGTGGTTTTCCCAGCCACCCAGTCCGACCATCTCCAGGTACTTCTTTCCCAGTTCCTCGCGCTCGGCCTTATCGCGACCCTGAACCTCGAGTCCGTAAACGACGTTCGAGAGAACGGTCTTATGCGGGAAAAGCGCGAAGTGCTGGAACACCATGCTCAGGTGCTCGGACCGCACGCGCCGGAGCGATGGGCCGTCCAGTGCCGCAATGTCCAGTTCGCCGTGTTGGGGGTCGTCGAGAATGATCTTCCCGAAGGTTGGATCGATGAGACGGTTGATGCAGCGGATGAGTGTGGATTTGCCGCTGCCGGAAAGGCCCATGATGCAGAAGACCTCGCCGGCGCCAACCTCGAAGCTGGCGTTGTTGACGCCTACGACATGCCCGGTCTCGGCCTGGATCTCGTCCTTGGATTTGCCCTGCTCCAGCAGGGGTTTCACGGATTCAGGGTTGGGTCCGAATACTTTGGTGACGCCTTCAGCCCGTATCACTGCAATAATACCCCGTGGTCTGATTGGATATAGATACTAGAAGGCGGTGCGCGGAAGGATTACTGATGCGTAACCGCCCGGTCATGGTGTTAGAACCTATACGTATTGAACTCAGAGGTCAAACAGGAGAGCCCCGGTGCCACAGGATTTTGAATCCCTTAAAGCCCGCCACAGAGGCATTCGCGACAACCTTCCGGACGCCCTGGACCTGCGCGTTCACCGTGCCCTGAGCTGGCTGCAGCGGGCGGAACTGTGTGATGACGAGGATGGCCGGTTCATCTTTCTGTGGATCGCCTTCAACGCCGCCTATGCTCAGGAGATGCGCCTGGAAGAGCCGATGCCGGAGCAGAAGGTGCTGCGCGAGTTCCTTGAGCGGCTGGTGGCGCTGGACGTGGAGAAGCGCCTCTCGGGCGTGGTCTGGACGGCCTTCCCGAACGCCATCCGCATGCTTCTGAACAACCAGTATGTGTTCCAGCCCTACTGGGACTGCCAGAACGGGCGCCGGCCCCGGGGTGAGTGGCAGGGGCTGTTCGAGCGCGCCAAGGTGGCCGCCTCCCGGGCCCTGGGCTCGGATGACACCGCCCGGGTTCTGGGCCTGGTGTTCTCACGGCTCTATACCCTGCGCAACCAGATGATGCACGGCGGCTCCACCTGGAACAGTTCCGTGAACCGGGAGCAGGTGGGAGACGGGGCCAATATACTCGAGCAGCTGGTGCCGGTGATCATCGACATCCTGATGGCGCACCCGGAGGCAGACTGGGGCGAGCCCGGCTACCCGGTGGTGGCCTCAGGCGCCTGACTCCGGCCCGAGCAGACCTTCGATGCGCCGGCGCAGCTCCGGCAGCAGTTCCGCCTCGAACCAGGGGTTCTTGCGGAGCCAGGCATTGTTGCGCCAGGAAGGGTGGGGCATGGGCAGCACCGCCGGCTCGTTGCCTTCGTCGAGGATGGTCCGCCAGTTGGCGACGGTGGCGGTCAGTGTCTTTTCACGGTGACGCTCTGGCAGGTGGTAGCGCTGGGCGTACTGGCCGATCACCAGGATCAGCGAGAGATTGGGCAGGGCATCGAACACGGACTCGTGCCAGGTCTCCGCGCATTCCCGCCGCGGGGGCAGGTCGCCGCCCTTGCTGTCATAGCCGGGGAAGCAGAACCCCATGGGCACGATGGCGAACTGCTCCGGGTCATAGAACCGTTCCTCGGAGACCGCCAGCCACTCCCTGAGCCGTACGCCTGACGGGTCGTAGAACGGCAGGCCCTTCTGGTGGGCCTTGTTGCCCGGAGCCTGGCTGGCGATGCACACCCGTGCGCCGGTGCCCGCCTGCATAACGGGCCTGGGTTCATGGGGCAGAGGAGGGCCGTGCCGAGGGCAGTCCCGGCAGACGCGGCAGTTGCGGATGCGGGGCACCAGAGTGTCGAGATCATTCATTGCGTTGTTTCCGTGGAATCCACAAAAGGCCACCAGCCCGGCAACGGCACCGCGAGCTGCCGGTCCTCGATGCCCAGGATCAGGGGCTCGGGCTGGATGGCCAGTGGCGACAACAGGCGCGCCTTGCTGGTGAAGGTGGTCTGCATCGGCACCTCCAGGGTCTCATCCAGATCGACGGATACCGGCGTCTCCAGCTTCAGGGGAATACGCTGGTTCACCGGGATGTCCGCTTTCACTGGAACATCCACGTCAATGGGCACCCTGCCGCGTATCGGGATCGTCATCCAGGCGCCGAAGATGCTGGCTTCCACCCTGGTGTCCAGATCAAGGGTGGTCTTCACCGGAATCGTCTGGTCCACGCTCACCGTCATCTGTATCGGAACATTGGTGTCCACGCGGGCATTGGCGTTGAACGTGTCGCGAACGGGCACCGAAACCCGCTCATCCAGTGGAACTTCGATCTCAACCGCATTGGTCACCCTGGCCGTCATCCCCTGGGGCATGGTGACCCGGAAGGGCAGACGGTCGGGGAGCTGAACAGTCGGCCCGCCCGTTTCCCCCTGGCTGAAGAGCAGGGCGGGGAGCCACAGGATACCGGAGACAATGATCAGCAGGGTCAGAAGCAGCGTGATCAGGTTGCTGAGCACGAGCATCCGCCAGGTTACGGGCCGGGCCATGTCCACTACCATCCGGGCTGGTGTTTGCAGCCAAGGGTAGCACTGCCGCCGTGGCGGGCGTATGGCCGAAGCGACGCCCGTTTTCAGGGTGGCCGAGATTTCGCGTTATTCGTAGTGGCTCCAGAGCCGGAGAACTTTCACAACCTTCTCATCTTCCAGCACCTGATAAACAAGCCGATGCTGAATATTGATCCGGCGTGAATACGCTCCAGCGAGGTCACCGACCAGCTTCTCGAAGGGAGGAGGTTTCCGGAAAGGGTCCTCTTCAATCAGGTTTAACAACTCCTGGGCTTTCGGCTTCAGGCCACTGGAAGCCAGTTTTCTTGCGTCCTTCTGAGCCTGCTTGGTGTAAACCAACTTCCATGTCACCAGTCCAGTTCCTCCTCGCATTCATCAGTCGGGGTGTCCATACCCTCACGAATGGATTCCCGCATGCCAGGAACCGATAGAAGAAACAGCGTCTCCTGAATCGCGGCCCAGTCCTCTTCGGACACGAGAACCGCATTATTGCGCTTTCCAGTAATCACCACGGGTTGATGCGACTCAGCGGTTTCATCAATCAGGCGATAGAGGTTGCTGCGCGCCTCGGTGGCAGTGATGTCTGACATGACGCACCTCTGATTTGTTTAACCAATGATCAGTTTACGCCTTTTAAAACGTTCGTCAAAACGTACGTCTTTCGCCAGGTTACGGGCCGAGCCATGTCGACTACCATGCGTGCTGGTGTCTGCAGCGAAGGGTAGCATTGGCCTTGCGGTGGGCGTATAGCTGAAATGATGCCTGCTGGTTACTGATTTAGCGAGAGGCTAAACCCCGGGTCTCAGCTGGTACATGACGGTTAAGGGTATCGCCCACATCACGATGAACAAGCCAATGTTGATCTTCAGTTTCTGGCTTACTGAAAAATGGAGAAACTCTTTAGCAACGCTGAATCCAAGCAATAGAGCCGCAAACAAAGCGATCGGCCAATCAAGAACGATCGCGTAATACAGTTCTGAACCCTGCTGTGCCCTGAAAGCTTCAACGGACTCCTGCCAGAACTGCTTGTCCTGTAACGCCAATGCCAGATGCAGGGGAAGAGAGAGGAGCTGCAACACCAGCAAAGTCAGATTCAGAAAGCGCCAGATAATAGGGGTTTGAGCTCTATCGAGGTTCATGCTGGTTCCTCCCGCAAAACACGCTTATGGATCGGGCCGGAAACTGAAACATCTCCCGACAGAACCCCGGTTGCGGGACGCTTGTGCTTGTTGATTAATTCAACATACTCCCCTGAGCCGGTGACGACTCCAAACTTGATGTCAACCTTGCCGTTGCCAAAGCCAAAATAGATGCCGTCGCTTATTCCAAATTCCCCGGTCATCCCGCCCAGGTTCCGCATACCTGTGCCCAGCAATTCCCGGCAGCGATACACTGAATCATGACTGAGCGTGAACCAATCGGTTCCCATGGACGCCACCACATTGGCGGATCCGCCAATCGTTATATTCTCTTCGATAGCATAGAGAACGTCCGGGACGTCCTTGGCTGCTCTGAGCCTGATATAAGCGAAGGTGAGAAAATTAAAGCCGATGTCCGTGAAGGCAAGGCTGCCTCGGGCCGTTGAGAAACCAATCTTGGCCTGCACTGAAATGTCCTTATTTCATTTGTCTTTGAGGGAGTCCCTATGAGCTTTTCCTTGGGAATAAAAGTAAACTTACGCTACCAAAGCGGGTAAGGTGGGCTCAAGTCCGGGAATGACTGAGGTCCCAGAGGCTGCAGAGAGTCAGAGATGATAATCAACGAATCACTGCCGCTCTCAACGCGTGTTGGCTTTGCGTTAGTTAACGCTCGCAGGTGTCTACTGTATCGGGGCTTATTAGTTGACAAGTTCAGCTTTTTTTGTTCATTGTTAATTGGGTCGTTTTGACCAACGCGAATAACAAAATAAGGGGTATTTAGACTTATGCCAGTAAGACACTCTCCGCCAAACGGACCGAGCATCGTGCATAAAGGACGAAAAGGTGGGATAACCGGATGCGGCTCTGATACCAAAAAAAATCCATCCCACTGGACTGATACGGACAGCAAAGTCACATGTGACAAAAATGGATGCAAAAATTAAATTTGGGGTTAGGGCTGAGTTCATCAGTCCTAACTTCACGTAGAATAACATTGAGAACAACAGATGTTTGTTGCGGAGCGAGGAACAAGCGAGGGAGATGTGCATCGTCCCGCTGATTGCCTTGTTAGTTCTTCTATACCAGGAGTCTGTTGATTTCATTGCCAATTTCAAATACTAGTTTGCTCTCTCGACTGAATTCAGACTCCAGAAACTGATATACGGAAGTCGCAGGGAAAAATGTCCCATCATAGGTGAATGAGGGGAAAACGAGCTCTCTCATGGCTGTGGTGGACGGCCTCAAATTGAAGTTGAAGTTGAGGCTTATAATGCTTCGGTGCTTTGAGTAGTTGGCCAGCGCCACCAAGTATTGGTAACCTTGGTGACTAATTAGCTCGTCAAGGCCATCCGTTATTCTCTTATACTGGCGGTTTGCCCCTACCCACTTTCGAACTTTGAGAAGGCTGATATCCCGCTCCGTACTTGCTTGGGATAAGTTTAGGGAATAATAAACTACGTGACCGAGGATATCTGAAATACTGTGCAAGCTTTGAACGCACCCGACAATATGCGCTCTAGCTCGAAATTTATTATCTTCTAATTGTTCTCTGTGGGAGCCACTCCCAGAAAATACCAAGCGAACCAATTCCATGTCCGGGTAGCTGTCGTCCATGTAGCCTTCCATGAAGGTTTTCGCCTCATGGTAGTGATAGCGGGCAAACTCTTGACGCTCAAAAATAGAATTCAAGCAAGGGGAGAGATTAGAGTAGGCCGGCTTACCATGAACGTGCAGCACTTTGTCTTTTAACTCTTTAAGATCCCATTCCAAAACGCGCTCCCGTGGAAGTGCTAGCGCCAAAATTCAGCGACGGCCTTTGCGCAGCGAAGCGGAGAAAAGGTCGTCCGGTGGGGCCTGCTAGGGCCGGAAAAACTGGAATGACTGGTTAGAGGGGTCACCATATGAGGCTTGAAACCCAGATCCCGGAACCGAGCAACCACATTGATATACATGCCCATAACTCTTGCCAGAACGGCGCCTTACCCCACTCGATATTTCCCAACGGCGCAGTTTTGATCCCAAGTGACATATCACGAAGACACAAAATGTGACTGACACTAGAAGACCGACCGCATCGATTCCTGTCAACGCTTGGCGGGCAAGCTCCGGGCTTTCCGGAAAATATTCAAATCGAACGAAGCCGAAACCAGCGATTAAGGCAATCATCACCTTAATGTATAGGTCGTAGTCAGTGTAAACACGCCCGCTGTGGCCACTTGTATCATGGCCTCGATCTGCAGTTGACCTAGCCTGCATTGGGATCAGAAGTCCCCCGAATACCAGCAGAAAAACCAGAGCTATAAGAGGCCAAGAATACGGTTCCATGTCGATGAGATTCTCCCTCTAACTAACGTATAGTTATATCGCTCACCGGTCAGTGAAGACAAACGCATATGGATCGCCACGGACCCCCGAGCCCGAAAGATCGCTCGCGAGTCCTGCCCGCT
>NZ_VYJH01000016.1:0-67685 GCF_008709855.1 Halospina sp. K52047b
GCGCCTCGCGCGCGGTACGATCAAATGATCGCGAGCAGGGCTCGCTTCTACGGGTCATTCTTCTCTTGTCAAACCACCTGAAATCCACCATCTTTCATTGGAGAACCTCTTTTCAGGGAAGAGCTTCAATGCGTCGACTGCCACGTCTGGTTTCACTGCTCCTGCTTTTCGCCGGTGCCCTGCTGTTGAGTGTTCAGGCTCAGGAGGCAGGGGATGATGGCCGTGCGCCGGCGGATGTCCGGGTTATGACGATCCAGGAGGCGATTGGGCCGGCGGTGTCGGATTGGTTCCTGCGCACGTTGGCGGATGCGGAGGCGCAGGGAGCGGATCTTCTCGTGGTGGAGCTGGATACGCCGGGGGGGCTGAGTAAGTCCATGCGGGACATGATCCAGGGCATCCTCTCCTCAAAGGTGCCGGTGGCAACCTACGTGACGCCCCGTGGCGCGCGGGCGGCGAGCGCCGGAACCTATCTTCTCTATGCGTCCCATGTGGCGGCCATGGCGCCGGCGACCAATCTGGGCTCGGCGACGCCGGTGCAGATCGGTGGCGGGGGTGGTCAGGATGAGGGGGGTGGTTCCCCGTTCAGCCTCCAGGCCGACGATGGCGCCGCGGCTGGTGAGACCAGCAAAGACGGTACTGCCGAGGGGGCGTCAGAGGAGGGAGATGGAGCATCAGCCGGGCAGAGTGGCGATGCCGGTAACGCCAGTGCCATAGAGAAGAAGGTGATCAATGATGCCGTGGCCTACATTCGTGGCCTGGCGGAGCTGCGTGGGCGCAATGCGGACTGGGCGGAGCAGGCAGTGCGCGAGGCGGTGAACCTCTCCTCGAGTGCGGCGCTTGAGAAGAATGTGATCGATATCCGTGCCGACAGTCTTGAGGACATGCTTGCCCAGGCGGACGCCATGGAAGTGGATGTGGATGGCGTGATGCAGACGCTGACCCTGGCCGATCACCGCATCAGTCGTATCCAGAAGGACTGGCGCACCGAGTTCCTGACGGTGATCACGGATCCGAGTGTGGCGTACATTCTGATGCTGGTGGGCATCTATGGCCTGATCCTGGAGTTCTACAACCCGGGCATGGGTGTGCCCGGCGTCGTGGGCGCCATCTGTCTGCTGGTGGGGCTGTACGCATTGCAGATGCTGCCCATCAGCTATGTGGGGCTGGCACTGATGCTGCTGGGGATCGGGCTGATGGTGGTTGAGGCGGTTTCCCCGAGTTTCGGGATCCTGGGGGTCGGTGGGGCCGTGGCCTTTGTGATCGGCTCCGTCATGCTGATGGACACGGACCTGCCGGGCTACCAGATCGCCATGCCTGTGATCGCGGCATTTTCGGTGTCGACCTTCCTGATCATGGTGCTGGTGCTGCGCATGGCACTGCAGTCAACGCGCAAAGCGGTGGTCAGCGGCTCTGAGGGTATGCAGGGCACTACGGCCGTGGCAATACGGGACTTTGACGGGGGGGTAGGTTGGGTGCGTGTGCTTGGCGAGATCTGGCAGGCGCACTCGGCGGATCCGGTTCGTGAAGGAGATGTTGTGGTTATCCAGAACGTGGAAGGACTCAAACTGACAGTCAGGTCGGAGGGCCAGTCGAATGATTGAATATTTCACCATAGCCATTGTACTGATCGTCATCAGTCTGCTGGTGAGCATGTTCCGGATCCTGCGGGAGTACGAGCGGGGTGTGATCTTCCTGCTGGGCCGGTTCCAGAAAGTGAAGGGGCCGGGGCTGATCATCGTGATCCCGTTCATTCAGCAGATGGTGCGCACGGATCTGCGGACGATTGTTCTGGATGTGCCTTCTCAGGACGTGATCTCGCGGGATAACGTCTCGGTGAAGGTCAATGCGGTGCTGTATTTCCGGGTGATGGATCCACAGAATGCGGTCATCAACGTGGAGAATTTCTATGCGGCCACCAGCCAGCTGGCTCAGACCACGCTGCGTTCGGTGCTGGGCAAGCATGAGCTGGACGACATGCTGGCCTCCCGGGACCAGCTTAATGAGGACATCCAGGAGATTCTGGATGCCCAGACCGACGCCTGGGGCATCAAGGTCGCAAACGTTGAGATCAAGCACGTGGATCTGGACGAGTCCATGATCCGCGTGATTGCGCGCCAGGCGGAGGCTGAGCGTACACGGCGGGCCAAGATCATCCATGCCGAGGGTGAGCAGCAAGCCTCCGAGCGGCTGCTGGAGGCGGCGCGGACGCTGTCGAAGCGTTCCGAGGCGTTGCAGCTGCGGTATCTGCAGACTCTCACCGATATCGCCAATGATAAGACCAATACCATTGTCTTCCCGGTGGACCTGCTGCGGGACCTGAAAAAGACCGTGGCCGGGATGGAAACGCCGGACCCGGATGATGGGGGTGAGGAGCCGGCTCATTCGTCTTCGGAGTTTCCGGATACCAGTGCGGTTCTCGGCGGAGAAGAGAGTGGTAAAGCATGACGGAAACACCAGAGAAACCCTTTGCGCCGGCCTGTGAGCGCAATCAGGAACCGATCCGGGAGGTTCTGGCAGAGGTCCTGACCCAGCCCGCGAAGGTGCTGGAGCTGGGCAGCGGGACCGGCCAGCATGCGGTCTATATGGCGCGCCACCTGCCGCACCTGGAGTGGCAGCCCACGGACATCGCCGAGAATCTTGATGGCATCCGGCAATGGCGGCGTGAGGCGAAGCTGCGCAATGTGCGTGACCCACTGGAGGTGGACGCGCTTGATGCTGGGGTCCGTCTGGGGGAAACCTTTGATGCGGTGTTCACTGCCAACACCGTGCATTTCGTGTCCTGGCGCATCGTTAACGGTCTGCTGGCAATCAGCGCTGCCCACCTGCGCCAGGGCGGTGATCTGCTGATCTATGGGCCCTTCAATGAGGATGGTGGCTACACCAGTGAGGGCAACGCGGAGCTGGATGCCTGGCTCCAGGAGCGGGATCCGTCCAGCGGCATCAAGGACCGGGCGGTCTTCAATGCGCTGGCGGCGGATTATGGTTTCGAGGCCGTGGAACGTTTCCGCATGCCGGCCAACAACCAGCTCCTGAGGTTTGTGCGCGGCAGCGCCTAGCAGCAGCTGCCGCCCGCCCCCTCCGTTCCGGACTCGGGGTCATCAAAGGGCAGTGCCGTGCCGCAGCCCTCGAAGATCCCGAAATGGGTGCTGAAATCGCCGATGAACCTGAAATGCTCGGCAAAGCGGGTATCCGCCAGCATCATCCAGGTGTTGCCGCAGACCGGGAAGACGCGGCCGCGCTCAATGTGGTGGTGTTTGTCCAGCCGGCATACCGCATCCTCACCGGGAATCGTCCCCTGATAGATCACCGCCTGGCCGTAATCCTCGCAGTGGGGCTCCAGTCCGGGCAGCTTGAACAGGCGATAGGTGGCGGAGAAGAAGCGCGCCGGGGCGAGGCGTGCCTCAATGGCTTCGTTCTCGATGGTCAGCGGCCGGTCTTCCACTAGGCGCGGGTCGGTAAAGCCGGTCTTTCGGGCCAGGTTCTCGAAATCATTCCAGTAGAAGGCGCCCGAAAGGCACTCGCCGTACAGCACCGGATCCTCTTTCAGGTGTGCCGGTATGCGACGGTCGGCGTACACATCCGAGAAGTAGAATTCACCGCCGGGCTTGAGCACGCGCTGTACTTCCGACAGCACTTTCTCCTTGTCCGGGCTCAGGTTGATCACGCAGTTGGAGATGACGATGTCGAAGTAGTCGTCCTCAAGGTCCAGCTCGTCCAGCTGCTCAATGTAGCCCTCAAGAAAGCGCACGTTGGAACGGGCGTGGCCGAAGGCCTCCCTGTGGTACTCCTGGTGGCGGCGGGCGATGGCCAGCTGTTCCGGGGTCATGTCCACACCCACGACCTCACCCTGTTCACCGACCAGCTTCGACAGCACGTAACAGTCCCGGCCGCTGCCGCTGCCCAGATCCAGAATGCGCGCGCCCTCGAGAAGCTGGGGGGCGACCAGGCCACAGCCGTAATAGTGGGACAGCACTTCGTCGTGCAGGCTGGCGAGGATGGGCTTGAGCCATTCCGGTGGCGCCTGGTCGCAACAGGCATTGGTCTGCAGGTCCTGGGTGCCCTGGAGCTGGCGGCCGTAGTAATCCTGAACGTCTTCTCTCATAATTCGCGTCGCTGTTCCGTTCTGTGACTGATCATCCGGGAGACCCATTGCAGGCGCCCATGTTACACAACGCCATACCCGATTGCCCGGTGTGTGAAAGCGGTACGACCGCGGCGTTCATGACGATTGGTGAGCGCGACTACTGGCGCTGCCATCAGTGCGAGGCCACCTTTCTTGAGCCTTCCCAGCGGCCCGAGCCGGCGGCGGAAAAAGCCGAGTATGACCAGCATGACAACGACGAAAGGGACCCGGGCTACCGGCGTTTCCTGGCGCGGCTCGCGGACGAACTGATGCCGCGCCTGACGCGGGGAGATCGGGTGCTGGATTTCGGCTGTGGCCCCGGACCCGCACTGGTGACCATGCTGCGCGAGGCGGGGTTCGCCGCCGACGGCTATGATCCCTTCTACGCGCCGGACGAGGCGCTTCTAGGGCGCTCGTACCAGGCGATCACCTGCACCGAGGTGGTTGAGCATCTGCATGACCCGGCAGCTACCTTCCGGCTGTTGGACCGGCTGCTGCTGCCTGGGGGCTGGCTGGGCGTGATGACCTGTTTCCAGACGGACGACGACCGGTTCGCCGGCTGGCACTACCGGCGGGATCCGACCCATGTGGTGTTCTACAGGGAAGCCACGCTGCACCGGGTCGCGGCGCGGTTCGGCTGGCACTGTGAGGTGCCACGCAAGGACGTGGCTCTTATGCGGAAACCGGTCTAGGCGCCGTCGCGCTCCAGGTACTGTTTCTTGCCCTTGACGCCATCCCATTGCTCGGCGTCTTCCGGCGGATCCTTCTTCTCTGTGATGTTCGGCCATTTGGCCGCCAGATCCGCGTTGATCTCCAGGAACTCCTCCTGGTCATCGGGCAGTTCGTCCTCGGAATAGATGGCCTCGGCCGGACACTCCGGTTCACAGAGAGCACAGTCAATGCACTCGTCCGGGTCGATGGCGAGGAAGTTCGGCCCCTCGTAGAAACAGTCCACGGGGCAGACTTCCACGCAGTCGGTGTACTTGCACTTGATGCAGTTTTCAGTAACGACAAACGTCATGGTTACATCCTGGCGATGGTTCAGGCGGCTATTCTAGGGTCGGGCGACGGGGTCTGCAATGACCCGGCTCAATCGCCGCCAAGGCGTTCCCGCAGACGGGCCCGCAGCTCATACAGGGTGTTGAGCGCTTCACGCGGGCTCATGCCGTCCGGGTCGATTCCTAGGATATCACGTTCCTCCGGCGAGGGTTCCAGGCTGGCGAACATGTCCGCCTGCATGGCCGAGGCCGGAGCCGGTTCGGCGCGTGTTGCGCCGGCGCTGCCCTCGAGTTCGTCCAGTTTGCGCCGGGCATTGTCGATGACGTCCACCGGTACCCCTGCAAGCCGCGCCACCTGCAGCCCGTAGCTGCGGCTGGCGGCGCCCTCATGGACACTGTGCAGAAAGACGATGCTGTCCTCGTGCTCCGTGGCGGTAAGGTGGACGTTACGGGCGCTACCGGCCTGCTCCGGCAGGCTGGTGAGCTCAAAGTAGTGGGTGGCGAACAGGGTGTAGCTGCCGACATCCCGGGCCAGACGCTCGGCCGCTGCCCAGGCCAGCGACAGGCCGTCGAAGGTGCTGGTGCCGCGACCCACCTCGTCCATCAGTACCAGGCTCTCGGGCGTGGCGTTGTGCAGGATGTTGGCGGTTTCGGTCATTTCCACCATAAAGGTGGAGCGGCCGCTGGCGATGTCGTCCGAGGCGCCCATGCGGGTGAAGATGCGGTCCACCGGGCCCAGGGTGGCGCTTTCGGCCGGTACATGGCTGCCGCAGTAGGCGAGCAGGGTGATCAGCGCGGTCTGGCGCATGTAGGTGGATTTACCGCCCATGTTGGGGCCTGTGATCACCAGCATGCGGTTGCGGTCGTCCAGGTGCAGGTCGTTGGGCACGAAGGGGGCATCCTGGAGGTATTCCACCACCGGGTGACGGCCTTGGCTGATGGCGATGCCGGGTTCGTCACTGAATGCCGGGGCATTGAAGCGCAGGCTCTGGGCCCTTTCGGCGAAATTGGTCAGCACATCCAGCTCGCAGAGGGCACCTGCGGTTTCCTGGAGGTCCGAGAGATGTTCGCCCAGATGCTTCACGAGCTCGTCATAGAGATACTTCTCCCGCGCCAGGGCGCGGCTCTTCGCACTCAGGGCGCGGTCCTCGAACTCCTTGAGTTCGGGGGTGATGAACCGTTCGGCGTTCTTCAGCGTCTGCCGGCGGATGTATTCCGTGGGCGCATTGTGGGACTGGGTCCGGCTGATCTCGATGTAGTAGCCGTGAACCCGGTTGTAGCCCACCTTGAGAGTATTGATTCCGGTGCGCTCCCGTTCGCGCTCTTCTACCTGCATCAGGTAGTCGCCGGCGTTCTCGCTGAGGCTGGTGAGTTCGTCCAGTTCCCCGTCGTAGCCGGCACGCAGCACGCCACCGTCGCGTACTACCACCGGTGGGTTGTCCACAATCGCCCGTTCCAGCGTTTCCGCCAACACCGGGTAGGTTGCTATGCGTTCGGCGATTGCCTGCAGGTGGGGCAGCTCCAGGCGCGCCATGTCCTGTTGGAGTTCGGGCAGGGTGATCAGGGCATCGCGCAGCCGCGCCAGGTCCCTGGGCCGGGCGGAACCCAGACCGACCCGGGAGAGAATGCGCTCAATATCACCGATCCCGCGCAGGCGTTCGTGGATGGCCTCATGCTGATGATCGGTCAGCAGGGCGCTGACGCTGTCGCGGCGCTGGCGCACAGTCCCGGCATCGCGCAGGGGGCGATTGAGCCAGCGCCGCAGCAGCCGCCCGCCCATGGCGGTGGCAGTGCGGTCCATGACCGAGGCCAGCGTGTTCTGCTGGCCGCCGGCAAGGTTGGTGTCGATTTCCAGGTTGCGGCGGCTGGCCGCGTCCATGGAGACGCTCTCCTCACGCCGTTCGCGGCTGAGCCTGCGGATGTGCGGCAGGTTGTTGCGCTGGGTGTCACGAGCGTACTGCAGCAGGCAGCCGGCGGCCTGTATGGCCAGGGTCAGATCCTCGCAGCCGAAACCACGCAGGTCACGCACCTGCAGCTGGCGCGTCAGCAGCCGGTGAGCGGATTCCATCTCGAACAGCCAGGGACCCTGGCGGCGGATACCGCTGAAGCCTTCCAGCAGTTCCGGGCTGGGGAAGTCCTCGCTGATCAGGATCTCGGCGGGCTGCAGACGTTCCAGTTCGGCGCTCAGGGCCTCTTCCGAATCCAGCTCCTCAACGACGAACTGGCCGGAGGAGATCTCAAGGGTGGCGATGCCGAAGGCCCCCTTGTGGGAATGTATCGCCATGAGCAGGTTGTCCCGGCGTTCCTCCAGCAGCGCCTCGTCGCTCAGGGTGCCCGGGGTGACGATGCGCACCACCTCGCGGTCCACCGGCCCCTTGCTGGTTTCCGGGTCACCGGTCTGTTCACAGATGGCGATGGCGTGGCCGCCGCGGACCAGGCGCGCGATGTAGTTTTCCGCCGAATGGTAGGGCACACCGGCCATGGGCACCGGCTGACCGGCGGACTGGCCGCGTGCGGTCAGGGTGATGTCCAGCATCTCGGCGGCGCGGCGTGCGTCCTCGTAGAACAGTTCGTAGAAGTCGCCCATGCGGTAGAACAGCAGCTCATTCGGGTGCTGGGCCTTGAGCTGCAGGTACTGGCGCATCATCGGCGTGTGGCTGTTGAGATCGGGTTCCGCTGCGGACATGCTGTTATTGAGCCTGCTGATCTGGTGGAATGCACGATTCTAGTCCCATGAACCCGCGAACGAAACGGAGAGCCGTATGGGAGAGCCATCGGACGCCACCCTGGCGCGCAAGGCCGCCTCACTGGGCGAATGCCTGCGTGGCCAGGGGCGCGTGATCGCGACCGCCGAATCCTGCACCGGCGGCTGGGTCGCCAAATGCCTGACGGATACATCGGGCAGTTCCGATTACTTTGAGACCGGGCTGGTCACCTACAGCAACGAGGCCAAGGAAAAGCTTCTGGGCGTGCCCGCGGGCATTCTTGCCGGGCACGGAGCGGTGTCCTCCGCCGTGGCCTCGGCCATGGTCTCCGGCACACTCGAGAAAACCGGGGCGGATGTGGCTTTGGCCGTCAGCGGTATTGCCGGGCCTGGCGGCGGCAGCGCGGAAAAACCCGTGGGCACTGTCTGGTTCGGCTGGGGGGTGGCGGGCAGCACCCCCGTTACCACCTGCAAACAGTTTGAAGGAGACCGTGATCAGGTCCGGCGCGAGGCGGTTGAGTTCGCCCTGAAGCGCCTCAAGCGCTGGCTGCAGGGATGACCGTTGAATCACTGATCAGGTCTGTGCATAATACTGTCCATACATACAGTTCAGGGTTCCTGGACAACGTCGTGACTACGGCAGGCACCAACCGACCAGAAGGCAGAAACAATGGATGACAACCGCAAAAAGGCACTGAATTCCGCGCTTTCCCAGATTGAACGCCAGTTCGGCAAGGGGGCGGTCATGAAGATGGGCGACCAGCCGCGGGAGGCCATGCCGGCGGTGTCCACCGGCTCCCTGGGGCTGGATGTCGCCCTGGGGATCGGTGGCCTGCCCCTGGGGCGGGTGGTCGAGATCTTTGGGCCGGAGTCCTCCGGCAAGACTACGCTTACGCTCCAGGTGATTGCGGAAGCCCAGCGCGAGGGCAAGACCTGCGCCTTTGTGGATGCCGAGCATGCCCTGGACCCGATCTATGCTGAAAAACTGGGCGTGGATATCAATGAGTTGCTGGTGTCCCAGCCGGATACAGGTGAGCAGGCGCTTGAGATCTGCGACATGCTGGTGCGCTCCGGCGCAGTCGATGCGGTTGTGGTGGACTCTGTGGCGGCTCTGACACCCAAGGCCGAAATTGAGGGCGAGATGGGCGACTCCCACGTCGGTCTGCAGGCGCGGCTGATGTCCCAGGCGCTGCGTAAGCTCACCGCCAGCGTGAAGACGTCAGGCACCATGCTGGTGTTCATCAACCAGATCCGGATGAAAATCGGCGTGATGTTCGGCTCGCCCGAGACCACAACGGGCGGTAACGCCCTCAAGTTCTACTCCTCGGTCCGCCTGGACATCCGGCGCACGGGATCGGTCAAGGAAGGCGAGGAAGTGGTCGGTAATGAGACCCGGGTGAAGGTCGTCAAGAACAAGGTGGCGCCTCCCTTCCGACAGGCCGAGTTCCAGATCATGTACGGCACCGGCATCAACCGCATGGCCGAAATCGTTGATATGGGGGTCAAGGAAGGCCTGGTTGAGAAGTCCGGTGCCTGGTACAGCTACAAAGGCGACAAGATCGGCCAGGGTAAGGCGAACGCCAGCAAGTTCCTGAGTGACAATCCCGGAATCGCCAACGAGATCGAAACCCAGATCCGCGAGCGGCTGATGCCCAAACCCAATGAAGCCGATGGCAAGAAAGACGAGGCATCCGGAGACGATGCGCTGGCCGAGGACGCCAGTGAGGATCTGCTCTGAGACATGGTGATCCCATCGGATCAGCTTTCAGGTGAGGCGCTCGAGGCATTGATCGAGGAGTATTGCCTCCGGGAAGCCGGGGGAGCGGATGTCGAGGATCCTCTTTCTGACTGCCGCGAGCAGGTGGCGCGGGCCGTGGCCCGTGGCCAGCTGGTCGTTCTGTATACCCCCTATAACCCCAACCAGGTAGCCACGCTGGTGCCGGCTGATCAACTGGACGACAATGAGGTTCCGGACGAACAGCAGGGGGAATCGGCACCGTGAATAAGTGGTCCACACTCGGGATAGAGCAGACCCATGATCCAGAGGCCATTGAGGCCGCTTTCGAGCATCAACTGAGGTTCGTGGATCCGGATTCCACTCCGGAGCGCTATCAGACACTGGTGCAGGCCTACGAGGCGGCCATGCGGGAGGCGGGAGCAGCACCGCAGGCCCGGGATTTCGGAGTTGATGTCGGGAATGACGGGGCGGCTTCGGGGAAGGGCGTTGAATCTGTCCAGATGCCGGAGCCCGCGAGTCAGGAGGCTGAGATCCAGGCGGGCCGGGTGATGACGGAGTTGGAAACCGTGTTCTCAAATCCCGGCTGGCGGGACGATCTGCGCCGCTGGCGGGCCCAGCTTGAGAGCGAACGGGCCCACAAGCCCGGTGTGACTGAGGTACTGCGCTTCAGCCTGTTTGACTTCCTGTCCCGTCAGGCCAGGCCGGGTGAGCCACCTGTGACCGAGGAGGTCCTGGCCTATCTGGATGAGCGCCTTGGCTGGCACCAGCATCGGGCCCAGCTGGAACAAGCCTTTCCGCAGGAGCGGGTCAGGCTGCTTCTCGGTGGTGGCCCTCACAGCGCCGAGTCCCCCCTGGATATGGAAGGGCCTTTTCCCGAAGCGGGGGAGACGGAGGGCACCGGGAATCCCATGCCGAACGGCTTCGGGTTTGCGCTGATCGGCTGGATCATTGTGATGATCGTACTGACCATGCTGTTCAGCGGAATGCGCTGAACCGCCAATTCAGCGCCGGTAACGGGCCATCTGGCGGCGGCAGAACGCCTCGATCTGGGAGAGGGCGTTGTCGATGGCGCGGGAGTAATGGCCCCGCATTGAGCAGTAGGTGAACTGGATGCCGAGTCGGTAATGCCCATCCGCTTCCCGGACACAGCTCTTGACCCGGCCGTTCACATCCGACTGCGTGATGTACTCGCCGCGGAAATCCATGCGCATGGAAGTGCCTTCCCGGAAGGCCTCCTCCGCCATAATGGCGACGCCGTAGCGGTTGATGTCCAGGCATTCCACGGGCCGGCTCTGGCGTTCCCAGTGCAGCAGGCGCCGTGCCCGCACGCGCACGCTGAGCCCGGGGGCGGCAAACCGGGGCTGGATCCGCTGCTCGCTTGCACTGCACTGACCGGACCAGGAGGTGGTCAGTGATGGGTCACCGCGACCCTGATTACGGCGTTTGTGATCCCTGCGCAGTGCAAGGGGCACGTCCGCGAGATGCATTGTGATCCCGGAGGAGTCACTCTGGGTACTCATGGGCGGTTGCTGCCTCTTGAATCGGATCGAGGTTTCTGCTTATTGCTAACATTGGATTGTCGCTCAATCGGTAACCGAGTCAAACCGGGGTCCGGGTGGCCTGTGACGCAGGTCACATTACAGGAGGTGCTTTGTGAATCCTGTTGAGGCCTGTAAAGTGCGATCTCTGACCGTTCCCCACAGATGACGGATTGATTGAGTTGAAGCCACTTCCCCAGAAACAGCTGTACAGGACCTGTGTCCTGAAGGATCTGCCGTTCCGTAACACGGATGCGCTGGATCCCCTGAATGAGATCGTTGGTCAGGACCGTGCCCGGGAGGCGGTCCGATTCGCCCTCGCCATGCCCCACAACGGCTACAACGTCTACGCGCTGGGCCGATCCGGACTGGGTAAGCGCACCATGATGCTGCGTTACCTGGCGCATCGGGATGAGACCCACGCACCGGCCAGCGACTGGTGCTACGTGGCGAATTATGACGACCCGCGCAATCCCAGGGTCCTGAAGCTGCCGGCCGGCGTCGGTGAACGGCTGCGCCATGATGTGGATCGGCTGGTTTCGCGCCTGGTCAAGGTCATCCCCCAGGCCTTCGACAGCGATACCTTCCAGAGCCGCTACGAGGATCTCAAGCAGAGCTATGCCGCGCGCCAGGAAGAGGCACTGAATGCCCTGGCACGCGAGGCGCGTGAGCAGGGCGTGGACCTGTCCATGACGACGCCCGGGGGATACCGGCTGACGGCACTCAACGGCAGTGAGCCGCATACCAACGAGTCCTTCAATGCGCTTTCCGAGGAGGAGAGGCGGGCGTTCGAGGAAATCATCCGTGAGCTTGAGAAGAAGCTGCGGCGTGTCATGCGCCAGATCGCGGAATGGGAAGAGGAACACGCCGAGCAGCAGCAGAAGCTGAACGAGGAAACGGTCGAGCATGTCGGGGCCCATCTGATTGATGAGCTGTCCGAGCGCTACAGTGACTATGAAGGGGTGCCCGACCACTTCCGGGCCATGAAGAAGGATATCGCGAATAATCTCGACATCTTTCTGGAGGATAGCGAAGATAAGGCCGCCTTTGCCTATGCCTCCATGGAGCAGCGCCTGCCCCGGCGCTATCGCATCAACCTGCTTGTATCCCGCCAGGATGAGTCCGTGCCGGTGGTTGTGGAGGACAATCCCACCTACCACAACCTGTTCGGGTTCATCGAGACCGTGACCTACAAGGGCACGGTCTACACGGATTTCTCGCTGATCCGGCCGGGCAGCCTGCACCGGGCCAATGGCGGCTACCTGCTCATGGACGCCACCAAGGTGCTTGAGCACGGCTTCGTGTGGGACGCGCTCAAGCGCGCCATCCGTTCCCGGGAAATCAGCATCCACTCCCTGGAACGTGAGCTGACCCTGTCCGGAACCATTTCGCTGGAGCCGGAGGCGGTACCGCTGGACGTCAAGCTGGTGCTCTTCGGGGATCGCGAAACCTGGCTGCTGCTCCAGGAATATGATCCTGAGTTCGCGGAGCTGTTCCGGGTGACGGCGGATTTCGAGAATGAGATGCCGCGCACCACCGAGAGCCAGATGCTCTACGCCAAGTTCATAGCCAGTCTGTGCCAGGACAAGGGCCTGCTGCCGTGCAGCAAACAGGCTGTGGCACGGGTGATCGAATACAGCTCACGGCTGGCGGAGCACCAGAACCGGCTGTCGCTGCATGCTGTGGATATCGCCAATGTGCTGCGCGAGGCGGACTTCCACGCCCGGAGCGGAGGCGAGGACGGCATTGATCCCGAGCATGTGGACCAGGCCCTGGTCAGCGCGGACTACCGCAGCGGGCGTATCCGGGACGAGTTCCTGCAGGGCTTTGCCGACGGTTCCATGCTGCTGTCGTTCAGTGGCCGTGCCGTGGGACAGGTCAACGGGCTTTCCGTACTCTCCACTGGCGGCTACGAATTCGGGCTGCCCAACCGGATCAGCGGGACCTGCCAGTACGGGGACGGGGATGTCATCCACATTGAGCGGGATGTGAAGCTCAGTGGCTCCATCCATTCCAAGGGTGTGATGATCCTTTCCGCATGGCTGTCGGCGCATTTTGCCCGTGAACAGCCCATGCCGCTTACCGCGACGCTCACCTTCGAGCAGTCCTACGCTGAGATCGATGGGGACAGTGCGTCCCTCGGCGAGCTCTGCGCCATTGTTTCGGCTCTTGCCGAGCAGCCGGTACGCCAGGACATGGCGGTTACGGGCTCGGTCAACCAGCATGGGGATGTGCAGCCGGTCGGGGGGCTCAACGAGAAAGTCGAAGGCTTCCTGGATGCCTGTGTGGCTCGGGGGGATGCGCAGGACAAGGCGGTCATCCTGCCCGCTTCGAACGTGCAGAACCTGATGCTGGCCAGGCGCGTGCGGGACGCTGTGAAGACGAGCGGCTTCCGGGTTTACGCCGTGTCGCGGGTGGAGGAAGTGCTGGCGCTGATGCTGGAGCTGCCGGTCGGTGAGCCGGATCGCAATGGCCATTATCCGGCTGACAGCCTCTATGGGCGCATTGAGCAGCGTCTGGCCGATCTCAGGCGTCGACAAGACGACGAAAAGTCAGATTGATCCGCGGAGACACCGGTTTCCGGGTCTTCGGCAGGGCGTGGTGCCAGTGGGACTGGACGCCTGCCGGCATTACCAGGAGGCTGTTGTGGGGCAGGTCGATGCCCAGAGTATGGCCATGATCCTCTCGGTGCCGGAAACGGAAGCGCCGGGTGCCGCCCAGGCTGAGTGAAGCGATTACCGGGGCGGGTCCCAGTTCGGGTTCGTCGTCACTGTGCCAGCCCATGCTGTCATTGCCATCGCGATAATGGTTGGCCAGCACACTGTTGAAATGCTCTCCGGCGATGTCACCCACCTGGCGCGCGAGCGGCCTGAGCCAGTCCGGCCACTGGGCTGGCTCCAGTGTCTGGCCCGAGTAGCGGTAGGTCAGGCCGTCCTCGGCGATCCAGCACTGCTCTCTCGGGATCAGGTGTTCGCGGCCGAAAAGGGTGATGCGGTCCTGCTTCCAGGGAATGCGCTCAAGCAGCAGCGCCAGCAGTTCATCCGCCTCTTCCGGCGCCAGGAAGGGGTGATGGAAGGGCAGCTGGAAGGGGGGCAGTTCGTACACCGGCACGGCTCCGCGGTTGCAGTTGTTCATCAGGTTCGCTAACAATAACGGGCGTCTGCCCGCTCTCAAACCCGGAGGTTCCGCGTGTCGCGCCACCGGTTGATGGGGCACGACCATGCCCGGTGCGGGCGACAGTAATCAGTAAAGGAGTATGCCAATGGCGGAGACCGAGCAGACGGTCTATATCGTAGAGGATGACGAGGCGGTCCGGGATTCCCTGTCCATGCTGCTGCGCTCGGAAGGGCTGGCGGTTGCGGGATACGAGCGCGCCACCCGCTTTCTGGAAGACTGGCATGGCGGTATGCAGGGCTGCATTGTGCTGGATATCCGCATGCCCGAGATGGATGGCATGGAGCTGCAGGAGGAACTCATTGAGCGGGGCTCCCACCTGCCGATCATCTTCGTAACCGGCCACGGTGACGTGCCCCTGGCCGTGGAGGCGATGCGCAAGGGCGCCGTTGACTTCATCGAGAAGCCCTACCGTGAAGACCAGCTTCTGGAGAAGATCCGGGCTGCCCTGGCCACGGATGCGGAGCAGCATCAGGGCCGGGAGGAGAAACGGCTGATCGAGGAGCAGCTGGCCCAGCTCACGCCGCGTGAGCGTGAGATCATGGATCGCATGGTCGCCGGCCAGGCCAACAAGGTCATCGCCATTGAGCTCGACATCAGCCAGCGCACCGTCGAAATCCACCGCTCCCGGGTGATGCACAAGATGGGAACCCATTCACTCGCCCAGCTGGTGCGCATGGTCATGAGCGTGCGGGACGGGGACCCGGAATGAGCACGGTCAGCGAAACGCCCACCGACCCGGAGCAGGCCTGTGTCCTGCTGGTGGACGACAATCCCCAGAACCTCAAGGTGCTCTACGAAACCCTGAGGGACAAGGGCTACCAGCTTCTGATCGCCAACGACGGCGAAAAGGCACTGCAGCTGGCGCGCCGGCATCACCCTGAGGTGATCCTGCTCGACATCATGATGCCGGGCATGGATGGTTTCGAGGTCTGCAAGCATCTGCGCGCGGACACTGACACGGCCCTGAGTGCCATCATCTTCCTGTCCGCCCTCAACGACATTGATGCCAAGGTCCGGGGCTTCAACATGGGCGGTGCGGACTACATCGCCAAGCCCTTCCAGGCCCAGGAGGTCATGGCGCGGGTGGATACCCAGATCCGGGTGATCCAGCTGGAGCGCGTCATGCAGGCGCGCAATCGCCAGCTTGAAAGCGAACAGGCCAGCCTGCTCAACGCCATCTTCGAGGGCATCTATGGGCTCGACCCCCAGGGTGTGATCACCTTCGCCAACCCGGCGGCGGCGGAAATCGCAGGGGCGGAACAGGACGCGCTGGTGGGGCGTCGTATCGGGGATCTGCATTTCACCCATGACTCCGGCGAGGAGGCTTCCCACGCCGGGCGGGTACTGTGCCAGGACGGCGCAGCGGTACTGCGGCGGGGCGTGACCATGACCCGTGCGGATGGCACCAGCTTCCAGGCAGAGTACCGGGCGGCGCCCCGCTTCGAGAACGGTGAACTGACCGGGAGCGTCCTGGTGTTCCGGGACATTACCGAGGAACTGGCCCAGGAGCGGGCGCTGGAGGAGACACGGGACCTGGTTGCGGAACAGCGTGAACAGCTGGCGCATGCCTCGCGTCTGTCAGTGATGGGCGAGATGGCAGCCGGCGTGGCCCATGAGGTGAACCAGCCGCTGACCGCCATCGCCAATTACGTCAGCCTGGTCTCTCGAATGATGGAGAAGGATACCCTGGACCAGGACGCGCTCGCGGAGGTGCTGGAGAAGATCACGGCCCAGTCCCACCGCGCCAGTGAGGTTATCCGCCGCATCCGGCAGTTCGTGCACCAGCCCGCTACCGGCAAGGAGACCGTGGATGTGGCCCGACTGCTTGTGGAGAGCCGCGAGTTCGCCGAGGTGGATTCGCGCAACAACGCGATCGAGGTCAGTCTGTCGATCCCGCAGCACCTGCCCTATGCGGTCGCGGACCCCGTGCAGGTGCAGCAGGTGGTACTCAACCTGATCCGCAACGCGCTTGAAGCCTCACGCAACTGCGGCAGCGAGGAGCCCGTTGAAGTCAGTGCGGAGGCGCTGGAGGATGCGGTGTGCGTGCGCGTGGCGGACCGCGGCTGCGGGCTGCCGGAAGACGCGGAGGAGCGCCTTTTTCAGCCGTTCTATTCCAACAAGGATGAGGGCATGGGGATCGGGCTGTCGCTTTGCCGCAGCCTGATCACTGGCCAGAACGGTGAGATCGGGTTTGAGCGCCGCGAGGGCGGGGGCACCGTGTTCTGGTTCTCCCTGCCGCTGGCGGACGGCACCGTGCCCGATCCCGAATGACCCTCAACCGCGGCTGAGGCTTCCCTCCAGATGGGGCGCGGAGGCGTCCTTGTTCAGAAGACGGAAGGCTGTTTCGGTGCTGTTGCGCTCCCAGGTGAGGATGCCGGTTCCGGGAATGAAGAACGGCTTCTTGAACTGGGTGTCCACCGTTACCGCCTCCAGTGGCCCCTCGGCCTTCTCCATCAGCGCCAGGCAGTGTGCCTTGCTCCACATGCCATGGGCGATATTACGCGGGAAGCCGAAGGCCTTGGCCGATAGCGGGTGCAGGTGGATCGGGTTCATATCCCCGGAGACCCGGCCGTAGCGGTAACCAATGTTGCCGGGGGCCTGGACCGTGGCCTGGCCGGAGAGCATCTGTGGCGCTTCAGGGGGCTGCTTTTTCCCGTCTTTTCCGTTGTTCCCGGTAGGCTGACGGTAGAGCAGGGTGCTGTATTCCTTCCAGATGACATGCCCCGAGGAGCTTGCCTCGGTCAGGATGTCGAATTCCAGTCCGCGATCGGTGTCCCTGGCGTTGGCGATCCGCGCCCGGAGCTCGAGAATCTCCCCCTGGCGTATCGCCCGCTGCTGTTCGATCCGGTTGCCGATGTGCACCAGCCCCATCAGAGGCAGGGGGAAAGCGGCATCAGTCATCAGGCGGATGTGCAGCGGAAAGGCCAGGATATGCGGCCAGGTGACCGGGCACAGGCTGCTGGTCATGAAGCCGCAGACCTCCCGGTAACGGCGCAGCTCAGCGGTGTCGGTGCGTACGCCTTCAATGTCGGCGCTGAGTTCGGGCATGTCCGCTGCGGCGTGGCGGCCGCCCTTGCTGCTGGCGAGCAGGGCTTTGCCGTACATGGGCAGCAGCGCGGGGCCACTGAAACGGTAATGGGCTGTCTGGTTCATAAGCGTCCGGTTTGTGTCTAGACTGAGAGATGTGTCACAGGTGGATGTCATTTGGGCCAACCGCCCTGTATGATGCCACGAAGAATGCACACGGGCTGTGACAGCGTCAATTGCGCAAGTTCCGGCGCTGCACGGCACTCAGGTCAAAACAACAACAGGCCGGGAAACGACAGTATGCAGGAACAGAGGGATTCAGGGGTCCTGTTTCGTCTGGTCTACCAGGCGATGCAGCGGGCCGGAGTCGACACCGACGCCATATTCCGGCGGCTGGGGGTGGACGAGAATTACCTTCAGCGGGAAAACCTGAGGACGCCGCACGCGGCTCAGGTACTGTTCTGGCAGGTGGTGGAGGATGTCACCGGGGATCCGGATATCGGCCTGCACCTGGGTCTGCATGTGCCCACCTACAAGGGGCAGGTTCTGGAATACCTGTTCCTGTCCAGCCCAAATTTCGGCGATGGGCTGAGGCGGGCCAAGAACTACCAGCGCCTGCTTACCGACGCCGCGGACCTGGAACTCCATGAAGACGGAAGCGAGGAGTGCTACCTGGTGCTCAACGCCGCCGCCGAAGAGATCCGGCGGATCGGGCATTTCTCGGAATGCTTCGTCCAGGGTGTGCTGACCTTCTTTGATTCCGTTACGGACGGGGAGTTCCGGCCCACAGCGGTTCATTTCGAGCACGAACGGGCCCAGGGCCAGGACAGGGTTGCCGAGATTCTGGGCTGTCCGGTGAGTTTCGGGCAGGAGGATACCCGGCTGTACTTTCCGGCGAGTCTTCTCGAGCACCCCTCGCCGCACCACGAGCCGGGACTCCTGGCGCTGCACGAGCGCTTTGCCAGTGAGCAGGTCGCCGAGCTTGAGAAGCAGGATATTGTCGGGGATGTGGAACGGCTGGTAGCCGAGCAGCTGGATTCCGGCGAGGTCACCCTGGACGCGGTGGCGACGCGCCTCAACATGAAGCCACGCACCCTGCGCACACGCCTGACCGAGGCCAACACCTCCTTCAACCAGGTGGTCTCCCAGTTCCGTTACCGGCTGGCGTGCCGGCTTCTCGCCGCCACGGACGAGTCCATTGACGAGATCGTCTATCTCACCGGCTTTTCCGAGCCCAGCACCTTCTACCGGGCGTTCAAGCGCTGGTCCGGCATGACGCCTATTGAGTACCGGCGGCGTTCCGCGGAACACGATGAGGAAATGGCCAGCTGATCCGCGCGCTCATGGGAGGTGTCACAATGCTGTCACCTCCCGCTGGCACGCTGACCGGGAAACTGAACGGTAACCGGGAGGTTGTCATGCGCGAATACGAAGAAGAACTGCTGGAGCTGGGCCTTCAGGACGATGACGCGGAGGACGCCGAATGCGACGACGGCATCGACCTCTGACTCAGCGCGCCATTCCATACCGGCGCCGGTACCGCCCGGGGCTGCACCCGTACCACCGCCGGAATGCTCCGTGGAAGGCACTGGGGTTTGCAAACCCGACCAGTGACGCGATATCCGAGAACGACAGCGGCGTGCCACGCACGTAGTCCTCGGCCAGTTCCCGCCGGGTACGATCGAGCAGGGAACGGTAGGTCATGCCTTCCTGCTCCAGAGCCCGCCTCAGTCCCCATTCCGTGGTCCCCAGAGCGAGTGCCACAGCGTGCATGCTGGGCGGCGTTGAGCCCATGCGCCGGGCAATGGCCTCACGCACCCTTTCGGTGGTGCTCTGCCCCCAGATCAGCCTCTGACGTTCCGTTTCGCAGTGCTGGCACAGCTCCTGGAACAGGGCGTTCTGGGCCAGCCGGTTACGTTGTGCGGCTGTTTCCGGGTGCAGCTCAATACGGTTCTGTGGCGCATCAAACTGAACCGGGCATTGGAACCACTCGGCATGAGGCTCGCTGTTGGCTGGCCCGGCGTATTCAATGGTGACCGCGGAAGGCTGTGTTGCCGGCCCGCCGAGCTCCCGCAGCAGCGCCACCCAGCCGGCCAGGATCGAATCCACCACAAAGCAGTTGTAGCGGTTATAGGGGCTGATGGAGTAGAACACGGCATGGAGCCCGCCATCGGCCGTGTGCGTGGTGTGTGACTGGCCGCGGCTGTTGGTGCTCATCAGCCGCTCATAGCGCACCAGGGTTTCCAGGGCCTCTCCCAGCGAGGGCGCACTCGCGGCCGCCATGCCGGCCAGTCCCAGGTCCGTCATGCGGGTATGGCGCCCGAAGTCGATCCCCAGTGCCGGGTCCTCCGTCATCTGGATGGCGGCATGGCCCATACGCATGAACCGGGGGATGCTGATACGGGCTCCGGGGGTATTCAACAGGCGTCGGGAAACCCGGTAACGGGCCAGCCATGGTCCGGGGTCGTGGCCGCGACTGCGCAGGGTGCGGGCCATGACCGCCACATGGTTGACGCTGATATCGCCCAGCCGATTGGGGCGGCTACTGACCATAAAACCAACCTGAAAATAATCCAAACCAATGTGGCCGTATTGTAGCATCCGGGCCAGGCGGGTAATTTGACCGCATTCAGAACAAGGAGATCGCCATGACCCGCACCCCATCCGACAGCAACGCCTACCCCCATCTCATGGAGCCGCTGGATCTGGGCTTCACCCAGCTGCGCAACCGCGCGCTGATGGGCTCCATGCATACCGGTCTGGAGGAAGCGCCCAATGGCTTCGAGCGCCTGGGGGCGTTCTACGCGGAACGGGCGCGTAGTGTAGGGCTCATCGTCACCGGTGGTATCGGGCCCAACCCGGAAGGGGCGGTGATGAAGGGGGCTGCCAAGATGGATACCGATGAGGAAGCCCGTGAGCATCGCGTCGTGACTGATCACGTCCACCGGGCCGGCGGCAAGATCTGCATGCAGATTCTGCACACGGGCCGCTACGCTTACTCGCCGGACCTTGTGGCGCCCTCGGCCATCCAGGCACCGATCAACCCATTTACGCCCAGGGCACTGGAAACCGACGAGGTCGAGAAGCAGATCGACGATTACGCCAACTGCGCACGCCTCGCCCGCGAGGCCGGCTACGATGGCGTGGAGATCATGGGCTCCGAGGGCTACTTCATCAACCAGTTCATCGCCCGGCGCACCAACCACCGCACTGACAAGTGGGGCGGCTCCTTCGAGAACCGTATCCGGCTGCCTCTGGAGATTATCCGCCGTGTGCGTGAAGTCGTGGGCGAGGACTTCATCATCATCTACCGGCTCTCGATGATCGATCTGGTGGACGAGGGCAGCACCTGGGAAGAGGTGGTGCATCTGGCGAAGGAAGTTGAAAAGGCCGGTGCCAACATCATTAATTCCGGCATTGGCTGGCACGAATCGCGGGTGCCCACCATCGCGACCATGGTGCCGCGTGGCGCCTTCAGCAAGGTGACGGCGCGTCTCAAGGGCGAGGTCAGTATCCCGCTGGTGACCACCAACCGGATCAACATGC
Source organism: Halospina sp. K52047b (assembly GCF_008709855.1). NCBI lineage: Bacteria > Pseudomonadati > Pseudomonadota > Gammaproteobacteria > Halospina > Halospina sp. K52047b. The sequence goes on from NZ_VYJH01000016.1 coordinate 20,852, forward strand.
CGGATCTGGCCGAGAAAGTGATCGCCGAGGGAGATGCCGACATGGTTTCCATGGCGCGGCCCTTCCTGGCGGACGCGGACCTGATCGCCAAAGCGGCGGAGGACCGGGCGGACGAGATCAACACCTGCATCGCCTGCAACCAGGCCTGCCTGGACCACACCTTCCAGGGCAAGCTCACTTCCTGCCTGGTGAACCCGCGGGCCTGCCATGAGACGGAGCTGGTCTATGAGCCGGTCACCCAGGCAAGGCGCATCGCGGTTGTCGGCGCCGGTCCCGCGGGCCTGGCGGCTGCCACCGTGGCGGCCGAGCGCGGCCACCAGGTGGACCTGTTCGATTCCGCCAGCGAGATCGGTGGGCAGTTCAACATGGCCAAGAAGATCCCCGGCAAGGAGGAATTCCACGAGACGCTGCGCTACTACCGGCGAATGATTGAGAAGTACGGGGTAAACCTGCACCTGAACACCAGGGCGACGAAGGAAACGCTGGCCGGTCAGGGCTATGACGAGATCCTGATGGCGACGGGCGTCTATCCGCGCACGCCGGAGATTCCGGGCATCGATCATCCCTCCGTGCTGGGTTACATCGATGTGCTGAAAAAGGAAGCCCCTGTGGGGCGCCGTGTGGCGGTCATGGGCGCTGGCGGCATCGGCTTCGATGTGTCCGAGTTCCTGACCCATGAAGGGCCGTCGCCCTCGCTGGACCCGGACCACTTCATGAAGGAGTGGGGCGTTGACGTCAGCGTCGAGACCCCGGGTGGTGTGGAAGGCCTGCAGCCGAATCCGCCGCAGCCGCCGCGTGAGGTGGCGCTGCTCCAGCGCAAGACGTCCAAGCCCGGCAAGGGCCTGGGCAAGACCACGGGCTGGATCCATCGCAGCTCGCTGAAAATGCGCAACGTGCGCATGGTGCCCGGGGTGGAATACCACCACATCGATGACGAGGGGCTGCATGTGAGCATCAACGGGGAGCCACAGGTGCTGGCCGTGGACAACATCATCGTGTGCACCGGTCAGGAACCGCTGCGCGAACTGCAGGCGGATCTTGAGAACGCTGGCGAGACAGTGACCCTGATCGGCGGTGCCGATGTGGCCGCCGAGCTCGATGCCAAGCGAGCCATTGACCAGGGCAGCCGTGTGGCCGCCGCGCTGTAATCGGTGATTCCCGTGGTCGGGCGTGATCCGGTAGACTGTGGGTCTGTTACCCACGGGCTACCGGCGGATTAAGGCGGTTCATGGAGACCTTCAAGAACATCGGCGTGATCGGGCGCATGGGCAGTGTCAAGGTTGTCGAGACACTGCGCCGGCTCAAAACCTACCTCATCGAGAACGACTACCAGGTGGTGCTTGAGGCCGATACCGCCTCCATGCTGCCCGGGCACGGTCTGCAGGTGGCCAGCAAGAAGCTGATCGGTGAGATCTGTGATCTGGCCATCGTCGTGGGCGGAGACGGCAGCCTTCTGGGCGCTGTGCGGGACCTCGCCAAGTCGAGCATTCCCATCCTGGGGGTCAACCGGGGGCGTCTCGGCTTTCTCACCGATATCTCTCCGGATGAACTCGAAACCCGGCTGAATGCCGTCCTGGAAGGGGACTACATCCAGGAGCGGCGCTTCATGCTCGACACCGAGATCAAGCGCAACGGTGAGCCTACCGGCTTCGGCACGGCGCTCAACGATGTGGTGCTGCATCCGGGCCGTTCCACCCGCATGATCGGCTTCGATCTCTATATCGAGGGTCAGTTCGTCTACAGTCAGCGTTCCGATGGGCTCATCGTCTCAACGCCCACGGGATCCACGGCCTACGCGCTGTCCGGAGGCGGGCCTATCATGCATCCGAAGCTGGATGCCATCGTGCTGGTGCCGATGTTCCCGCATACCCTGAGCAGCCGGCCGATCGTCGTGGATGGCAACAGCGAGATCAAGCTGATCATCGACGAGGCCAACGAGTCCTGGCCCCAGGTCAGCTGTGATGGCCAGAAGGAACTCTCCTGCGGTCCCGGTGATGCGATCTCCATCGCCAAACGCCCCTTCCGCCTGAACCTGATCCACCCCAGCGACCACAACTTCTACGCGACCTGCCGCGAGAAGCTGGGCTGGGCAAGCACCATCGCGGCAAGCTGAATGGGGCAGTCATGAAGCGCTCGCAGGGCTACGACATCATCGGCGATATCCATGGCTGTGCGCTGACGCTGGAGCGGCTTCTGGAGCAGATGGGCTACCGCCAGCGTCAGGGCGTTTACGAGCATCCCTCGCGCATGGCGATCTTCCTGGGCGATATCATCGACCGAGGCCCGCGCATACGGGAGGCGCTGCACCTGGTGCGGGACATGGTGGATCGTGGGTCCGCACTGATCGTGATGGGGAACCATGAGTACAACGCCCTGGGTTATTGCACCCTGGCGCGTCCGGGCAGTGGTCGCCGGCACGTGCGTGAGCACAACGAGCGGCACAACCGCCTGATCCGCGCAACACTGGAACAGTTCGAGCACTACGATAACGAGTGGCATGATTTCCTGAACTGGTTCTACGAGCTGCCCCTGTTCCTGGAGCGGGACGGCTTCCGGGTGGTGCACGCCTGCTGGGATGAACACCTGATCCGCCAGTTTGAGCGGATGCACCCGGATGCCTGCATCAACGAGGAGTTCCTGCATGCCTCGATGGCGCCGCATTCCTTCGCCGGCAGGGTGATGGACCGGCTGCTGCGGGGGACTGCCATGAAGCTGCCGGATGACCGTGTCATGACCGGTCGCGACGGCTTCCAGCGCCAGTTCTTCCGCACCAAGTTCTGGGCGGAGCAGGCCGAGACCTATGGCGACATCGTCTTCCAGCCCGATCCGCTGCCGGAGGACGTGGCCAATCGGCCACTGCATCCTGAAGACCGGGAACGGCTGCTCACCTACGACCGTAACGAACCGCCGGTCTTCGTGGGCCACTACTGGCTGGAGGGCGTGCCCGAACCGATCACGCCCAACGTTGCCTGCCTGGACTACAGCGCGGTGAAATACGGCCGCATGGTGGCCTACCGGCTGGATGATGAGCATACCCTGGACCCGGACCATTTTGTCTGGGTTGAGGTGAACCGTTCGGAGCAGGGCGCATGATTCGCATCGCAGCGATTCCGGAACGGGTGGATCTGGCGCCTTTCAGCCGCTGGCTGGATTCCCAGGGTGTGACCCATGTAATCGAGCATGACGAGGGGCACCAGGTGCTGTTCATCGAGGGCGAACAGCTGCGCCAGCCGGTTACCGAGGCGCTTACGCGCTACCTTGAGGATCCCCGCCACTCCGGCGCGCCCGAGGGGTTCACGAGGCCACGCACGCGCCGTGTCGTGGCTGGGCACTGGCAGGCCGGCCCCAGGGATGCTCCCTTTACCTTCGCGTTGATCGTGGCCGCTGCCCTGATCGCCTGGATGACCGCCTTCGGGGCCCGAGAGCAGCTGATGGTGCTGCTGACCATCGTGAATCCCTACGAGTGGCCTGTCTCCAGTTTTGAATACCGCCTGGAGGCTCTGACCCAGACGGTGGCGAGCCTGCAGCTCTGGCGGCTGGTAACGCCGGATCTGCTGCATTTCAGCCTGATGCACCTGATCTTCAACGGCGTCATGCTCTGGTTCCTTGGCAGCCAGATCGAGGCCATCGATGGCCGGGGCCACATGGTGGCACTGGTGCTCGTAACCTCACTGGGCGGCAATATCCCCCAGTTCCTGTTTTCCGGACCACTGTTCGGTGGTCTTTCCGGGGTGGTGTACGGCGTGCTCGGGTACGTCTGGCTCTGTAACCAGGGGCGTCCGCGCTTCCAGTTCCCCCCGGCACTGATGACAGTGGCGGTGGTATGGTTGCTGATCGGTTTCACACCGCTGACCGAAGCCCTTCTGGGGGCCAGCATGGCGAACGCGGCCCATCTGGGCGGACTGCTCAGCGGGCTCGCCTATGCCATGGTGCGGTCGGCCAATGACATGAGGAGAGGGCAATGACCTACGAGGAGCTGATCCGACAGCTTGATCCGCGCATCTATCAGCGTCTGCGCGAATCCCTGCAGCTGGGCAAGTGGCCGGACGGCACGTCCCTGAGCGAGGAGCAGAAGCGCATCTGCATGGAAGCCATCATCTGGTATGAGAACGAGCACGGCATTCCCCAGGAGGAACGGACCGGCACCATCGAGCGGCCGGAATCCGGCAATGGCAATGGTGGCGTGCAGGTGCACGATACCCGCCACTGATCCGCGCTGCAGCGACAGAACCCACCAACAACAAGAGTGTCCGTCATGAGAGCAGAGCAACCCCAGGCCGTTCACCTGGCGGATTACCGGGTGCCCGCCTTCCTCATTGATCATGTTGATCTGCGTATCGAGCTGTTTGAGGACTGTGCCCTGGTGCATTCGCGCCTGAATATCCGCCGCAATCCGGCGGACGAGTCGCAGGCGCGGGATCTGGTCCTGAACGGCGAGGAACTCGGGCTGGAATCGCTGATGCTCGACGGCCGCCCGGTTGAGAACCATCGTGTGGACGAGGGCTTCCTGACGGTGCCCAGTGTGCCGGAGCATTTCCATCTGGATGTGACCACACGCATCCATCCCCGGGACAATACGCGGCTGGAAGGTCTCTATCAGTCCTCCGGGATGTTCTGCACCCAATGTGAAGCGGAGGGATTCCGCCGCATCACGTACTTCCTGGACCGGCCGGACGTCATGGCCTGCTACCGCACCCGCATTGAGGCGGATCGGGAGGCCTATCCGGTCCTGCTCGCCAACGGCAATCCGGTTGACTGGGGGGAGCTGGAAGACGGCAGGCACCAGGTGACCTGGGAGGACCCCTATCCCAAGCCGAGCTATCTGTTCGCCATGGTGGCCGGCGATCTGGTGGAGAAACGCGACGAATTCGTGACCGGCTCCGGGCGTACCATTGATCTTCGCATGTACGTGGAGGCACGCAACGAGGCCAAGTGCGAACACGCCCTGGCGTCGCTGAAGAAGGCCATGGCCTGGGACGAGGAGGTCTATGGCCGGGAATACGACCTGGACATCTTCATGGTCGTGGCCGTGGATGATTTCAACATGGGCGCCATGGAGAACAAAGGGCTCAACATCTTCAATTCCTCCTGCGTGCTGGCCAGCCCCGAGACGGCGACCGATGCGGCCTATGACCGCATTGAGAGCATCGTTGCCCATGAGTACTTCCACAACTGGTCGGGCAACCGGGTGACCTGCCGCGACTGGTTCCAGCTCAGCCTCAAGGAAGGCTTCACCGTCTTCCGGGACAACCAGTTCTCCGCGGACATGGGGTCGCCCACGGTCCAGCGCATCGATCATGTGAACATGCTGCGCACGGCTCAGTTCGCCGAGGATGCCGGGCCCATGGCGCATCCGGTACGCCCGGATTCCTACATTGAGATCGCCAACTTCTACACTCTGACGGTGTACGAGAAGGGGGCCGAAGTGGTGCGGATGATCCATACCCTGCTGGGGCCGGACATGTTCCGCGAGGGCAGTGACCTCTACTTTGCTCGCCATGACGGCCAGGCCGTCACCACCGATGATTTCGTCAGCGCCATGGAGGATGCCAGCAGCCGTGACCTCACCCAGTTCCGGCGCTGGTATGGGCAGGCGGGGACGCCTGAGCTGCGCGTTACGGATACGTTCGACGCCGAATCCGGAACCTACACGCTGACTATCCGCCAGTCATGCCCTGCAACCCCTGGGCAGAGCCACAAGGAACCGTTCCACATCCCGGTGCGCATGGGGCTTATCGCCAGTGACGGGGAAGCCCTGCCACTGGATGCTGAGCAGAATACGGAAACAGTGCTCGAGCTGACTGGTGATGAGCACAGCTTCCAGTTCAGCGGGCTGGCAGAGCGCCCTGTGCCCTCGCTGTTGCGCGGGTTCTCGGCGCCGGTGAAGCTTGACTACCCCTGGACGCGGGATCAGCTCATGTTCCTGATGAGCCGTGATCCGGACGGATTCAATCGCTGGGATGCCGGGCAGAAGCTGGCGGTGGATGTGATCCTGTCAATCCAGCAGGGGCGTGACACGGAAGTGGATCCGCGACCGGTCGAGGCCTACCGGACACTGCTGACCACACCGGGGCTGGATCGCGCCATGGTGGCCCGCATGCTGGCGCTGCCTTCAACGGCCTGGCTCATTGAGCTGACCGACGAGGCGGATGTGGCAGCCATTGATGGGGCCCGCCACCAGGTGGAGCAGACCGTTGCCAGAGCCTTGCGGGATGAGCTGGTGCAGGTGAGGGCGGACCATCATCCGGGCGGCAGCTATGCATTTGAGCCCGGGCAGGTGGCCGCCCGCTCCCTGAGCAACAGCGCGCTGACGCTGCTGACCCGTATCGGTGATGAGCAGGGCCGCGAGCAGGCGCTTGCCCAGTTTGAGCAGGCCACCAACATGACGGACCGTCTGGCGGCCCTCAAGGCGCTGGTTGACTCGCCCTTCAGTCAGGAGCGCGAGGACGCGCTTGCGCGGTTCCATGCGGACTGGCACCACGACCCCCAGGTGGTCGAGCAGTGGTTTGCGGTCCAGTCCGGAAGCCCCTGGATAGGGAATGTGAACTGTGTCACAGAACTGCTGGCGCATCCCGCCTTCGATTGGAAAAACCCCAACAAGGTTCGTATGGTTATCGGCGTCTTCGCGGGCCGCAATCTGACGCACTTCCACAGCCCGGATGGCAGTGGGCACCGCTTCCTGGGTGAGCAGATCCGCAGACTGGATGCCTTCAATCCACAGATCTCGGCACAGCTGGCTCAGCCACTGACACGGTGGCGCCAGTACGCACCGCACCTGCGTGATTCCATGGCAGGCATCCTGCGGGAGCTGCGGGATCTGCCGGACCTTTCCCGGGATCTCTACGAGGTTGTTACCAAGAGCCTGGGGGAATCCGGCTGATGCGCCGGTGAATGGACAAAGCGGTGCAATCGTCTACGCTTTCGGAGAGTCGTGTCTGCAACCAGCGCCGTTTCCACGGTCGGGTGCACAACAACAACAGGATCCCAACGATGCGAATGAAAGCACCACGCCTGAACATTACCCTGATTGCCGCTGTTACCGGTGGTTTGATGCTGGGCTCGGGCAGCCTGACAGCGGAAGTTTCCCAGTCCGAGGCGCAGCGACTGGGTGGCGGAGAGATCACCCGTTTCGGTGCCCTGCGAGCGGGCAGCGATGATGGCGTGATTCCGGCCTATGACGGCGGGCTGCCGGAGCCGCCGGACAACGTGGATTACGGCGAATCGGGGGACTTCCACCCCAACCCCTTCCCGGACGATGAGATCCGTCACACGGTCACGGCGGATAACATGGAGCAGTACGATGAGTATCTGACCAAGGGGACCAAGGCCCTCCTGCAGGCCTATCCGGATACCTACGAGATCAATGTCTACCCCTCACGCCGGACCATGGCCTGGCCGGAGTGGATTCTGGACAACATCGAGGATAACGCCACGGACGCGGAGCTTGTGGGGGGTGGCAACGGGATTGACGGCGCCTACGGGGGCATTCCGTTCCCGATTCTGCATGGCAGCAACGAGGAGCAGGCGCAGCAGGCCATGTGGAACCACCTCACAAGCTGGCGTGGCATCTACGTCGAGCGCCGTTCCGGTGAAGTGGCGGTTGAGACGGATGGCGACTACAGCATGACCATGTCCGAGCAGGAGCTGTTCTACAACTTCTACAACCCGGAAGGCGATGAGAGCACGCTGGACAATACGCTGTTCTACTATCTGTCGCGGACCACATCCCCCGCCCGTCTGGCCGGAGGGGCGGTTCTGATCCACGAGACCCTGAACCAGGTCAAGGAGCCGCGCCGCGCCTGGGGTTACAACGCCGGCCAGCGGCGGGTGCGCCGTGCGCCGAACCTGGCTTACGACTCTCCGATTGCGGCGGCAGACAATCTCCGAACCGCGGACGAAACTGACCTGTTCAATGGCGCGCTGGACAAATACAACTGGGAATATCGGGGCGTTCAGCAGTATTACATCCCGTATAACAACTATGAGATTGCACAGGACGGACTTGAGTACGAAAAGATCCTCGGTACCAAGCATCTGAATCCGGATCTCCAGCGCTGGGAGCGGCACCGCGTGCATGTTGTTGAGGCGAATCTCAAGGACGATGAGCGTCATATCTTCTCGCGCCGCGTGTTCTACATCGATGCGGACAGCTGGAAGGTGGTGAGTGTCGACCAGTATGACGGTCGGGGCGAGCTCTGGCGTGTAAGCCAGGCCATGGAAAAGAGCTATTACGAGGTTCCGACGGTCTGGACGGCGCTTGACATGTTCCATGATCTCCAGTCCAAGCGTTACCACGTGCAGGGGCTTGATACTGAAGAGGGGGAAACCCTGGTGTTCACGGATCGCGTCCCGAACAAGCGCTATTTCTCACCCCAGGCGCTCCGGCGCAGGGGACGTCGCTGACCCGATGCGAACAGACCCGGCACAGTCCGGGTCTGTTGGTGTCAGGGTTCCTGTTAAATCAGTTCAATCAGAAAGGCAGTCTGAATGTTCTCTCGAACCAGGAAACGTATTATCGGCATTGGTGTGACAGTGGCCATTGCTGTCGGGGGTGCCGGATCGGCGCATGGTGTGGGCGACGTCCTTGAGGTCCCTGCACTGGAGACTGATCTTGCGGCCGAGTCCCTGTTGCTGGATGTGGAGTACGCCGGTGAGCGGCTGGTGGCCGTGGGTGAGCGTGGCCATATCGTCTACTCCGATAATGGCGGCGAAAGCTGGACCCAAGCCGAGGTGCCTGTTTCAACAACTCTGACTGGCGTTGATTTTCCGGAGGGGAACACCGAAGAGGGTTGGGCCGTTGGTCACAGTGGTGTGATCCTGCACACCAGTGACGGTGGCGAGACCTGGAATCACCAGTTTGACGGGCGTGATGGCATCCCGATGCTGGTGTCCCAGTATGAGGAGCGGATCGAGTCCAAGGAGGCGGAGATTAAGGCCGCCGAGGATGAGGACCGGATCTCGGATCTGGAGTGGGAGCTGGATGACCTGGTCTATACGCGCGACATCCTCCAGGAGGATCTGGACCGGTTCGGTCCCTGGCAGCCGATGCTGGACGTCTGGTTCCGGGACGCTGAGTATGGTATCGCCATTGGCGCCTATAACCTCATCTATCGGACCCAGGACGGCGGTGAGACCTGGCAGCCCCTTTCCGGGCGTATTGATAACCCAAGCCGCTTCCACCTCAACGAGATTACACAGGTTGAGGGCGATGACCTCTATATTGCCGGCGAATCCGGCTTTGTCTATCGATCAACCGATGATGGCAGCAGCTGGGAAACCATTGAACCCGGTTATCCCGGCTCCTTCTTCGGTGTTGTCGGCACCGGTGATGGTGGCGTGCTCGCCTATGGCCTCCGCGGCAACATCTACCGTTCCGAGAACGGCGAGGAGTGGACGTCCGTGGATTCAGACAGTGACCGCACGCTCAATGCCGGTGATGTGAATGACAGTGGCGAAGTGGTCATTGTGGCCAACGACGGCGCTGTCGTTTACAGCGATGACGGGGGGAAGAGCTTTTCCGAGTACGTCCGTCCGGCCCGGCACTCCTATGTGGGCGTGACACTGATTCCCGATGACGGCCTGGTGCTGGTGGGTGAGCGCGGCGCGGTCCGTACGGACCGCCGCGGCAAGGGTCAGGAAACGGACCCGCCGACGCCCGAACGCAACTGAACCGCAGCAGTACCCCAGCAAAACGGTTTGAGGATTTACTGAATGTCTAACTGGAACTCCGACGGCGAGCGACGCGCTCCGTCCGCGGGCGCTGAGCCCATGATTGAGCGGCTGATTTTCAATAGCAGGCCGATCATCCTGATCGTCTTTCTCGCGCTGACCCTGTTTCTCGGCTACAACGCGGTGAAGATCCAGCCCGATGCCAGCTTCGAGCGGCTCATACCGCTGGAGCATCCCTACATCGTCAATATGATGGAGCACCGGGAGGATCTCTCGAATCTCGGTAACTTCGTGCGGATTGCCGTTGAGAACGAGGATGGCACCATTTTCGAAAAGGAGTACATGGAGACCCTGGAGAAGATCACGGACGAGGTCTTCTATCTCAATGGCGTCAATCGCTCCGGCCTGAAATCGCTCTGGACGCCCAACGTCCGGTGGCAGGAGGTGACCGAGGAGGGGTTCCAGGGCGGTACCGTCATACCGGACGACTATAACGGCTCCGAGGAGTCGCTGGACCAACTGCGGGACAACGTCCTGCGCTCCAGCACCATCGGGTCACTGGTAGCGGATGATTTCGAGTCCTCGATCATCTACGCGCCACTGCTTGAGCGCAACCCGGAAACGGGCGAACCCATCGATTACCGGAATTTCTCACGCCAGCTGGAGGAGAAGATCCGCCAGCAGTTTGAGGAACAGAACCCCAGCGTCGACATCCACATTGTCGGCTTCGCCAAACTGGTTGGCGACCTGATTGAGGGTATCGAGTCCGTCGCGCTGTTCGCGCTGATCACCATTGTGCTGACGACGGTGTTCCTGTTCTGGTATTCGCGCTGCATCGCCGGAACCGTGGTGCCGGTGATCGTCTCCATCATCGCGGTTTTCTGGCAGATGGGCATTCTGCGCCTGCTCGGCTATGGCCTGGATCCCTACTCGGTCCTGGTGCCATTCCTGGTGTTTGCCATCGGGATCAGTCACGGGGTGCAGGTGGTCAATGCCATGGCGCTGGAGGCGGCCAAGGGTTTTGACCCGCTGACCAGCGCCCGTCTGGCATTCCGATCCCTTTACATCCCGGGGATCGTGGCACTGGTGAGCGACGCCTTCGGTTTCCTGACGCTGCTGTTCATCGAGATCGACGTGATCCGGGATCTGGCTGTGGCGGCCGGCATTGGGGTGGCGGTGATCATCATCACCAACCTGGTCCTGCATCCGGTGATCATGTCCTACATCGGGATCACCAAGGGTGGCGTCAAGCATGTGCAGAACCACGAGGGTGGGGCGGACCGCAAGTGGCGTCTCATGTCCTACTTCGCCCATCCGGGCGTGGCGCCGGTTTCACTGCTGATCGCAGTGGTGGGCTTTGGAGTCGCCATGTACTACAAGCAGGATCTCAAGGTCGGGGACCTGGACCAGGGCGCCCCCGAACTGCGGCCTGACAGCCAGTACAACCAGGACAACCGCTTCATTGTGGACAATTACAGCCAGTCCGCGGACGTGCTGGTGGTCATGGTTGAGACACCCAGCGAGACCTGTACCGAGTATCCGGTGCTACGTTCCCTGGACCGGCTCCAGTGGCGGCTGGCGAACACCGAAGGGGTGGAGTCGACCGGCTCGCTGGCGGATGTTTCCAAGATCGTGACCCGGGCGCTCAATGAGGGCAACTGGAACTGGTACGAGATATCCCGGAACCAGACCATCATCAATGCCTCCATCCGGCAGGCGCCGAGTGGCATGATCAACACCGATTGCAGCCTGACGCCGCTGGTGGCCTATCTCGACGATCACAAGGCGGAGACCCTGCGCCGCGTGACCGACGAGGTGGAGGACTTTGCGGATGAGTACAACAACGAACGGCACCGTTTCCTGCTGGGTGCGGGCAATGCTGGTGTTGAGGCTGCCACCAACGAGGTGATTGCCAGTGCCAAGAACAAGATGCTTCTGGCCGTCTACGGTGTGGTCTCGCTGCTTTGCCTGATCAGCTTCCGCTCCGTGCGGGCCGTGCTCTGTGTCATCCTGCCGCTGGGCCTGACCTCGATCATCGCCGAAGCCCTCATGGCCCAGGCCGGCATTGGCATCAAGGTCGCCACGCTGCCGGTCATCGCGCTGGGCGTGGGCATTGGTGTGGACTACGGTATCTATATGTTCAGCAAGCTGGAGCGCTTCCTGAAAGCAGGCTATCCGCTGCAGGAGGCCTACTTCGAGACGCTGCGCAGCACCGGCAAGGCCGTAGCCTTCACGGGCATCACACTGGCGCTGGGCGTGTTCACCTGGATGCTGTCGCCGATCAAGTTCCAGGCGGACATGGGCCTGCTGCTGACCTTCATGTTCCTCTGGAATATGGTCGGCGCCATCTGGCTGATGCCGGCTCTGGCGCGGTTCCTGCTCAAGCCGGAAAAGATTGCGGCGAAAGCAGGCAACGGCCCGCAATAGAACGGTTCTACGCAGGCAAGGGCCGCACGTGCCGCCGGATTCGTGGTGAATCCGGATGGCCGTGCGGCTTTTCCGTTGTTAGAATTCTCCGTTTACCAACATTCATGTGATCTTTCGTGGGGATCACCACTGACAGGAGCCTGTTTATGCCCGTGATTACCCTGCCGGACGGCAGTCAGCGCACTTTCGACCACCCCGTTACCGTCGAGGAAGTGGCCCGCAGCATCGGTACTGGTCTGGCCAAAGCCGCCGTGGTAGGCAAGGTTGATGGCCGGCTGGTGGATACCGGCTATACCATCGACGATGATGCGGAAGTGGCGATTGTGACGGACCGTGACCAGGAGGGCATTGAGGTGATCCGCCACTCCACGGCTCACCTGATGGCGCAGGCGGTTAAGGAACTCTTCCCGGACGCCCAGGTAACCATCGGTCCCGTGGTGGAAAACGGCTTCTACTACGACTTCAGGTATGACCGCCCCTTCACGCCGGACGATCTCGAAAAGATCGAAAAGCGGATGGAGGAGCTCGCGAAGCAGGACTTCCCCATTGAGCTGTCGTTCATGGACCGGGAAAGCGCGAAGGAGCTCTTTGACCGCATGGGAGAGGAGTACAAGGTCCGGATCATCGACGACATTCCGGGCGAGGAGCAGCTCTCCTTCTACAAGCAGGGCGAGTTCATCGACCTGTGCCGTGGTCCGCACGTGCCCAGCACAGGCCGTCTCGGAGCGTTCAAGCTGACCCGGGTTGCCGGAGCCTACTGGCGGGGTGATACTGACAATGAGCAGTTGCAGCGGATCTACGGCACCGCCTGGCCGGACAAGAAGCAGCTCAAGGCCTACCTCAAGCGTGTGGAGGAAGCGGAAAAGCGCGATCACCGCAAGGTGGGCAAGAAGCTGTCCCTCTTCCATATGCAGGAAGAGGCACCTGGTATGGTGTTCTGGCACCCCAAGGGGTGGACGGTCTATCAGCAGATTGAGCAGTACCTTCGGGCCAAGCTGCGGAAGCACGGTTACCAGGAAATCCGTACGCCGCAGATCGTATCGCGCACGCTCTGGGAGCAGTCCGGTCACTGGGAGAAGTTCCAGGACGACATGTTCACCACCGAGTCCGAGAAGTACGACTACGCGATCAAGCCCATGAACTGCCCCTGCCATGTGCAGGTGTTCAATCAGGGCCTGAAGAGCTACAAGGACCTGCCGCTTCGGCTGTCCGAGTTCGGGTCCTGTCACCGCAACGAGGCATCCGGCGCGCTTCATGGCCTGATGCGGGTGCGTGGTTTCACCCAGGATGACGCCCACATCTTCTGTGAGGAATCCCAGATCCAGGGCGAGGTGGCCGCGTTCATGGACCTGCTGCACGAGGTCTATAAGGACTTCGGTTTCCAGGAGATTCAGTATAAGCTCTCCACCCGCCCGGAAAAGCGGGTCGGTTCGGATGAAATCTGGGACAAGTCCGAGAAAGCGCTGGAGGAAGCGCTCAACAATGAAGGCGTTGAGTGGGAGCTGCTCCCCGGCGAGGGCGCCTTCTACGGGCCCAAGATCGAATTCTCACTGAAGGACTGTCTGGAGCGCGTCTGGCAGTGCGGCACCATTCAGGTGGACTTTGCCATGCCGGGCCGTCTGGGTGCCGAGTACGTGCCCAGGGACCAGGAGCAGGGGCGTCAGACGCCGGTGATGCTCCATCGAGCCATCCTCGGGTCATTCGAGCGTTTCATCGGGATCCTGATCGAGGAATATGAGGGGGCATTCCCGCTCTGGCTGGCTCCGCTGCAGGTGGCGGTTCTGAATATCACGGACAATCAGGCCGATTACGCCAGCAATCTGGCGCTGAAGCTTGAGGAATCGGGCTTTCGCGCCCATGCTGACTTGAGAAACGAGAAAATCGGCTTTAAAATTCGCGAGCACACGATTGACAAGGTACCCTACCTGGTCGTGGTTGGCGATCAGGAAGTCGAGAAAGGCGAGGTGGCTGTCCGGACCCGCACTGGCGAGGATCTGGGTACCATGACTCTGGAGGAGCTCCAGGGCCGTCTGGAGACGGAATCCAAACGCAAGGGCAGAGTCGAAACGGAGACCTAACTATCAAAAAGTCGAACCCGCGTGGTGGGCGCAACCAGCGTCCACCGATCAACGAGAACATCGATGCATCCGAAGTTCGCCTGATCGATTCAGAAGGCAATCAAGTGGGTATCGTGCCTCTTGAAGAGGCGCTCGAAAAAGCCGCGGAGGTGGAGCTGGATCTGGTCCAGATGGCCTCAGACGCGGACCCCGTGGTCTGCAGGATCATGGATTATGGCAAGAAGCTGTTCGAGGAGAAGAAAGCCCGGGCAGCCGCCAAGAAGAAGCAGAAACAGATCCAGATCAAGGAAGTCAAATTCCGGCCTGGAACTGAAGAAGGGGATTATCAGGTCAAACTGCGCAACCTGATACGTTTCCTTGAGCAGGGGGACAAAGGCAAGGTCACCATCCGCTTCCGCGGACGTGAGATGGCCCACCAGGAAATCGGCATGCAGCTTATGCAGCGTGTGGAATCCGACATCGAGGAGCTGGCTCAGGTTGAGCAGCGGCCCAAGATGGAAGGTCGTCAGATGACCATGGTGGTTGCCCCCCGGAAGAAGAAATGACGGCCTCTCTGCGAGCCGTCATCCATCATTATCTGATACCGAATGCGGAGTAGTTGAAATGCCCAAGATGAAAACCAACAGCGGGGCGGCCAAGCGCTTCAAGAAGACGGCCAACGGCTTCAAGCGCAAGCAGTCGCATACCAGTCATATCCTGACCAAGAAGAGTCCCAAGCGGAAGCGTCAGCTTCGTGGTACGACTCAGGTGAACAAGAGCGACGAGGTTCATATCCGTCGCATGCTTCGTCAGTAAACCGTTTCAGGTCAGTAGATAAAAGGATTGGATTATGCCTCGCGTTAAACGTGGTGTGGTGGCGCGCCGTCGTCACAAAAAGGTTATGAAGCAGGCTAAGGGCTACTACGGTGCCCGGAGCCGTGTCTATCGTGTTGCGAAACAGGCGGTCATCAAGGCGAAGCAGTACGCCTATCGCGACCGCAAACAGCGCAAGCGTCAGTTCCGTGCGCTGTGGATCGCCCGTATCAATGCCGGCGCGCGCGCCAACGGTCTGTCCTACAGCCGCCTGATCGCGGGCCTCAAGAAGGCCAACGTCGAGATTGATCGCAAGGTTCTGGCGGATCTGGCGATGAATGAAAAGCAGGCGTTTTCGGCAGTGGTGGAAAAGGCCAAGACCGCACTGGCGGCCTGAGCTCTTCATCGTCCGCTGAAAACCGGCCCGTCAGGGCCCAACCTGGATCAGTAGGGGAAGAGCACGCTCTTCCCCTATTTTTTTGGAGTCCGTTGCATGGAGAACCTGGAATCCCTGCTCAAGCAGGGGCTGAACGCGGTTGAGGCGAGTACGGACCTGAAGCAGCTTGAACAGGTCCGCGTTGACTACCTGGGCAAGAAGGGGCATCTCACGGCCCTGCTCAAGACACTGGGCCAGCTCAGCGCCGAGGAGCGCCCGGCGGCGGGTCAGCGCATCAACCAGGCCAAGGAGCAGGTCCAGAACGCTATTGCCGAAAAGAAGGAACGGCTCGAAGCGGAGGCCATGGAGGCCCGGCTTGCTTCCGAATCCATCGACGTGACCCTGCCGGGGCGCGGGCGTGATGCGGGTGGTCTGCATCCGGTGACGCGCACGCTGCGCCGTATAGAGGCCATTTTCGGTGGTGCCGGTTATGAGGTGGCGGAAGGTCCTGAGATCGAGGACGACCACCATAACTTCGAGGCTCTGAACATTCCCGAGCACCACCCGGCCAGAGCCATGCACGACACCTTCTACTTCAATCCGGGCACGGTGCTGAGAACCCATACGTCGCCGGTACAGATCCGTACCATGGAGAATGGCGAGCCGCCGTTCCGTATGATCTGCCCGGGGCGTGTCTACCGCTGTGACTCGGATCTCACCCACACGCCCATGTTCCATCAGGTGGAAGGGCTTCTGGTGGATCGCCACGCCAGTTTCGCGGATCTCAAGAGCACCATCGAGGCGTTCCTGCGGGCGTTCTTTGAAGAGGACCTGGCGGTGCGTTTCCGTCCCTCCTATTTCCCCTTCACGGAACCTTCCGCCGAGGTGGACATTGAATGGGGCCGGGAAGCGGACGGCAGCACCAAGTGGCTGGAGGTCATGGGCTGCGGTGTGGTGCATCCCAGGGTATTCGAGAACTGTGGCGTGGACCCGGAACAGTGGGCCGGATTTGCCTTTGGCCTGGGCGTGGAGCGCCTGGCGATGCTGCGCTATGGCGTGACCGATCTGCGCCAGTTCTTTGAGAACGATCTGCGCTTCCTGCGCCAGTTCCGTTGAAGCCCGATTGGAATAAACAGGATTCAGACCGATGAAGTTCAGCGAACAGTGGTTGCGGGAATGGGTCAATCCCCGCATGAGCAGCAACGAACTGGTTGAGGCCATCACCATGGCCGGCCTGGAAGTGGATGAGGTTGAGCCGGTTGCCGGCGCCTTCGAGGGGGTCGTTGTCGGGGAAGTGACGGCGGTTGAACCCCATCCAGAGGCGGACAAGCTGAGCCTCTGCCGGGTCTGGGATGGCCGGGAAACCCTGGATGTGGTCTGCGGGGCGCCCAACGTCCGGGGCGGCCTCAGGGTGCCGCTGGCGCGGCCAGGTGCCAGCCTGCCCGGGGGCATGTCGATCCAGCGTACCGAGGTGCGCGGGCAGACGTCCAACGGCATGCTCTGCGCCGAATCGGAGCTGGCGCTGTCTGATGCAGCAGAGGGCCTGATGGAGCTGCCCTCTGAAGCCGAACCCGGTGCGGATCTTCGCCAATGGCTGCAGTTGGACGATCAGAGCCTGGATGTGGATCTTACCCCGAACCGCAGCGACTGCCTTTCCATTCGTGGTGTGGCACGGGATCTCGGGGCATTGACCGAAGAGCCCTTTGAGGATCTGGTGCCCGACCCGGTTCCGGCCACGCATTCCGAGATTCCCTCCATCCGGGTGGACGCCGCCGCGGCCTGCCCGCGTTATGTCGGGCGCATCATCCGCAACGTGAATGTTGCCGTGGAAACGCCGGTCTGGATGAAGGAACGCCTGCGCCGCTCGGGGATCCGCAGCATCGACCCGGTTGTGGACGTTACCAATTACGTGATGCTTGAGCTGGGCCAGCCCATGCACGCGTTCGACCGCGCTCATGTGCAGGGTGGCATCGTCGTGCGCATGGCCTCGGAAGGGGAGAAGCTGACCCTCCTGGATGGCCAGGAACTGACCCTGGGAACGGATAACCTGGTGATCGCGGATCACAGCAGGCCCGTAGCGCTGGCCGGTATCATGGGCGGTGAAGGCTCCGGTGTATCGGAACACACCCGGGACATTGTGCTTGAAAGCGCGTTCTTCGATCCGGTCAGGCTGGCGGGCAAGGCGCGCGCGCACGGTCTGCACACGGATTCCTCGCACCGCTTTGAGCGTGGCGTGGACTGGCGCCTGCAGCGGGCCGCTACCGAAAGGGCCACAGCGCTGCTGCTTTCCATCGTCGGTGGTGAACCGGGAGAAGTCATTGAGGTGGTGAGCGAGCAGCACCTGCCTGCCCAGCAGACCGTCCATCTGCGGGAAGAGCGGGTCAACGCGGTGCTGGGCATGACCATCGACCGCACCACCGCCGAGGAAATCCTGGCCCGGCTGGGGCTGCGGGTGGTGCATCTTTACCGCGATGGCTGGGAGGTGGAAGTCCCCAGCTTCCGTTTCGATATTGCTCTGGAAGTGGACCTGATCGAGGAGATCGGGCGCATCTATGGCTACAACCGCATGCCGGTCACCGAGCCCGAAGGACGCCTGCGTCTGCGCGCTGAGCCGGAATCCCGCCGGCCACTGGACCGGGTCCGTGATCATCTGGTGGCCCTGGGGTATCAGGAGGCCATTACCTACAGCTTCATCTCGCCGGAGCGGCAGAAGCAGGTTACCCCGAACGCGGAAGGCATTGAGCTGGCCAACCCCATTTCCGCCGACATGGCGGTCATGCGCTCCAGCCTCTGGCCCGGGCTGCTGGAGACTCTGGCGTACAACCAGAAACGCCAGCAGCACCGGGTGCGGCTGTTTGAGACCGGGCTCCGGTTTGAGCGCCAGGGGCAGGCCATTGAACAGGAGGGGATGCTGAGCGCATTGCTCAGCGGGCCAGTCGCCAGTGAGAACTGGGTCAACGGCAACCGGGAAGTGGACTTCTATGATGCCAAGGGTGATCTGGAATCCCTGGGGGCGATGCTGGGGCAGAACTTCCGTTTCGCCCGTGAGCGCCATCCAGCGCTGCATCCGGGCCAGTCGGCGCGGGTCTACAGCGAGGGTCAGCCGGTGGGCTGGATCGGCACACTGCATCCGGGAATCCAGAAATCATTGGATCTGAATGGCAACGTCTGTCTTTATGAACTAAGCTTGGAAACAGTTCTCAACGGGCATGTCCCTCATTTCAAAGCTTTTTCAAAATTTCCTGAAGTTCGCCGTGATTTGGCTATGCTTGTGGATGAGGAAACGGAATGGGCCGCCGTTGAGAATGTAGCCCGGGAAGCGGCCGGGGAGCTGCTGACCGGGCTCAGGGTGTTCGACGTTTATCAGGGCGAACACGTGAAGGAGGGCTGCCGGAGCCTGGCACTGAGCCTGTTCTGGCAGCATCCGGAACGCACCCTGGGTGACGCTGAAGTCCAGGAACTGCTGGATGGCGTGACCAACGCACTGAGCACAAGGCTGGGCGCGCAGTTGAGGAGTTAGCGAATGGCAGCACTGACCAAGGCCGACATGGCAGAACGGCTCTATGAAGAGCTGGGACTGAATAAGCGTGAAGCCAAGGAAATGGTGGAGGCGTTCTTCGGCGAAATCAGCGAGGCGCTGGGCCATAATGAGCAGGTCAAGCTCAGTGGCTTTGGCAACTTTGATTTACGGGACAAGCGTCAGCGCCCCGGCCGGAACCCCAAGACCGGGGAAGAGATCCCGATCAGCGCCCGGCGTGTCGTGACCTTCCGGCCCGGCCAGAAGCTCAAGCAGAAAGTGGAAGCTTATGCTGGAACCCAGCCACAATAACGAACTGCCGGCCATCCCGGGCAAACGCTACTTCACCATTGGTGAAGTGGCGGAGCTGTGCTATGTGAAACCGCATGTGCTGCGCTACTGGGAACAGGAGTTCCCGCAGCTCAACCCGGTCAAGCGGCGTGGCAACCGGCGCTACTATCAGCGCGCGGACGTCCTCCTCATCCGCCAGATCCGGAGCCTTCTGTACGATCAGGGGTTCACCATCGGTGGTGCCAAGCAGAAGTTGAGCAGTGAAGACACCAAGGAAGAAGATACCCAGTACAAGCAGCTCATCCGCCAGATGATCACCGAACTGGAAGACGTGCTGAACGTTCTCAACACCTGAGATCAGCTCACCGGCTTGAATTCGCTATCCGCCTTCCCTAATATGATTCATGCAAAATGAATCATATAGTGGTTGATCCCATGGAACGTTTTCTTCTCATCGCCAACAGTGCCCTGGCTCTTTGCCTCGTCGCCATCGGCGTCTGTGTGCTCGTCGCCTATCCCTTCGCTGACTACATCAGCATGGTGGGCCAGATCGCTGCTCACGTTTCCATGCTTATCTTCGCGCTGGGCGTGAAGGTCTCCTACATTGCGCGGCTTGTGGCGCTGAAGGAATTGGGCAGAGCCCTGAACTGACCCCTTTTATTTACCGGTTCCATCCGGTATTATTTGCACCGCTGTTCTGCAGCACTATATGGGTCGGGGCGTGGCGCAGTTTGGTAGCGCGCTGCTCTGGGGGAGCAGAGGCCGCAGGTTCAAATCCTGCCGTCCCGACCAATTTCCTTCCTGAATCGTTTATTCCCCTAGTCAGAACAGATGGGGCTTCCCGTCTTCCTCCACGAAGGGATTATTGAAAGCCGATGTCTCTCTCTGGAGACGTGCTTCCGGATGCCTCTGGGTCATGAGTTCCTTCATGCGCTCCTCATCCTTTTTCCTCACATCGACCATGACCAGGTGCTGGCCATTCTCAATGGCGTCGTGGAACCGGCGTACCCGGTAATTCTCTGCACCGATGCCGCCGAAACCCGCAAGAAAGGCGCCGGCCGCCACCATGAACAGGAACAGGGCGATCCAGGCGGCTGCGGGCATGGTGAATGCCTGGGTCCACTGTGCCGTCGCAATGAAAGCCAGGGCGAACAGGCCGCCGACTATCGCGCCGCGTTCCGTGTAACGGGCCAGGTCAGTGCGGTCAAAAAGGCTGGCACTGTGCAGTTTACGGGTGAAAAGGCCTGCTTCGTCCCGGCTGAGGATATGGAACCGCCAGTCCGTTATGCCTTCCTGGTGCAGATCCTCGGAAATGGCTTCCACGCTGTCCATCTGGTCGACAAGATAGAAAAGGCGTTTCATAGGGCACCTCCTGTTCATTCAGGGTTGAACAGGCTCCGAGACCGCTGTGCTTCGGGGTCTGTTCTTACAAGGTACGACCTGATCAGAAAGTGTTCAAGCAGTATGATTGGCTGCTGTGCCAGAATGAACCCATGACAATGACTCCGCGCTTACCTGTGAACGCTCCGGCAGAGCGGTCCCGTCTCATTGGGCACGCGGCCATGCTGCTGTTGTGGGTCGCCGCGCTCTGGCTGTTCATGCTTCAGGGGCGGGTTCTGGCAACCGGCTGGGTGGTTGCGATCTGGGTGGTTGTTTCGCTCGTCATGCTCCGGGGCCTGTTCCGACGGGCACGGATCAGGCGAAGGGCCTGGCGCAGTGCCTATCTCTACCCGGAAAGCCCATGGAACCGGCGTCTGCGCGGCGGTTTGTGTCTGTTCGTCATCCAGCTGGGCAAAGCGGGCGTACTGGCCGCGATTCTGCTTCTGACAGCGGTCCGGATCGGGGAGGAGCCGGAGATCTGGCGGTTGATGCTGGTGGCGGTATTGCTGTTCGTGCTGGTGCGCGCCATCGCGGATCGGGTGTTCTGGCGAGATGCCTCACCGGTTTACCGCCCGGAGCTGTTAACGCGGGTGGGTCAGTGGGGTACTGGCGTTGTCATGGTTCTGTGTCTGATGCTATGGGCGCTGGTGCAGCCCCAGCCGGATTTCCGGGAGGCGACCCTGGAGCAGGCACTCTGGCACGTTACCGACCGTGAAGCGGCCGCGAGCGTGGTCGTGGAGAAAGGCACGCAGTGGGTTGCGGCCTGGCAGGGCGCGGAGCAGTGGGTGGCGCAGCAGGTTACGGCCCTGGATCAGCCGTACTGGTTCAGGGCAGGGGTATGGGTTTCCGTGCTGGTACGCCAGAGCCTGTTCGTAATGGCTCTGCTGGTGCTGTTCAACGGTGTCCTGGCGGGGAGGCTGCGCGATGGCGGGGCGTGAGCGCTTGAAAGGGTTGGGGCTGGTTCTCGTCGGTGCGTTGCTGGTGGCCGGCTGGTACGGCGCCGGCGCATTCCATCAGCGGGAAGCGCCCAGGGAGGCACGTCTGCATCTGGTGCTTGATGGCAGTCACTATCGGGTGCCGCAATCCCGCCTGCCGGCACTTCAGGCGCGTTCGGGGATCTGGTTCCGCCTTGGGGGTGCCCTCGCACGGGAGGGGCTGGAGGCGCGTCTCGAACGGGGTATGGTCCGGCTCTTCGAACCTGTCGAGAAGCAGGTCCCGGCGTTTCTGGACTGGTACTACAGCCTCGGGGGTGAATACACCCGCCTGAGTGGATGGGCGCTGGAGAAAATGGGCTTTGAAGGCAGGGCGCTGGTGGTCGGCAGAACCGAGGAACTGTTGTTTGAGGAGGCGGATTTCCGTTCGCGTCTGGTGGTGCTGGAGCGTGGGCTTGCAACGGATGCGGGCCGCTATGCGGAGCGGACCCGGACGGGGTGGCGCCGTATGATGAAGGCCGCCCTGTCGGACTATGAGGTGCCCCCGCCCCTCAACCACGCCAGGGAGAATGATCCCCGTGCACTGGATCTGGATGGGCTGTCGTCAGGGGTCATGGCGGATGAGCGCAGCAGGCTGGAGAACCGCCTGGCCCTGAGCGGTGCAGGGGGGATTGCGACGGGGGCGCTGGTGTGGCGGGCGGCAACACGCGCGGCGGTGGCCTCCGGAGGCCGCGCTGCAGCAGCCCGGGGTGCGGGCAGGGTCGCCTCAAGGGCCGGATCAGCGGCGCTGGCGGGACTGGGTATCTGCGGAGCGACAGGGCCGCTGGCGGTAGGCTGTGGCCTTGTTGCGGGTACCGCTGCCTGGATCAGTATCGATTGGGCCATGATCGAGGCGGACGAGTGGGCGAATCGGGACAGGCTGGAACAGCGTTTAAGGGAAGGGCTTAATGGCGTGCGTGATGATCTGAGGCGCCAGCTCTCCCGGGCGCTGTCTGAACGGTTGGAGCAGCTGAATGGCCGCCACAGGCTCCGTATCCGCAGGATGCTGACCCCACTGGATACCATTAAAAAGGCCGCCACACAGGGTGGCGGCCAAACGGAGCACGGATGATGATCCGCAGGATAACGGGTCCGGATCAGAACCCGAGCTTGGCGGTGAACTGCAGCCTGTGCAGCTCACCGTTGCTGCCACTTTCCATCTCCTTGTCCCCCCAGATTACTTCGCCACCGAGATCCAGGTTGGAGATTGGCGAATAGATGAGGTTGGCATGTGCGCTGCTGGCGCTCTTCATCACGTTGCCCATCTCATCATCGTTATCCGAGGAAACGTGTGAAACTGTAAAATTGGAGCGCCACTGGGAGGTCCAGATGTGACGATAGGAGACAAAGCCGCCCATCTGGTTGATAAGCTCGATATCACCGTTGCTTTCGACATAGCCAGGGTTAAAGGCGCCAAGAGCGATGTAGCGTCCAAGGTTGCCAGCGTTAAGCTGGGCCCGGATATCGCTGCCTTGATCACCTACTGGCATTTTGCCAGAGAGGGAAACACCATACCCATAAGCTTTTTCGCGGGTATCCTGATCCGTGGCGAAGTCACCTTCATAGGAGACTTCACGTCCCAGAACAGCGACACTCGCATGTCCTGAATCCATGGGAACGTTGTAACGGGCGACCAGGTCTGGAACGCTTGAGTTGTCAAAGTTAGTTGCTACGCCCACGTCGTCCTGAAGGTTGGATTGAGGGTTTTCGATTGCGAAATCCCAGTTACCCGGGCTGTAACGGATCTGAGCCTGACGATTGAAAATGGTGCCTACCGGGCCGACGAAATCCAGATTCTCCGGCAGAACGCTTACGTCGTGAAAGGTGGACCAGGTCTGACCAATGGTGAAGTCCTGAAACGTCATGAAGGCATGACGGAGGCGGGTCCCATAGCTGTTTGAGACATTCTCATTACCGCCAGCACCGCGGAAGTCCACTTCAATATAGGTACCTACTTCACCGATATCAGTGTCTGTTGTTGTCTTGAAGAAGATCCTGCTTTGCTTTGCGTTTGTGTTGTAGTTTGTGCTGCTGTTATCGCCCCCTGTGGGAATTGCGGAAGGAACGAGGAATTCCTCGGACGCCGAGGAGTCGCCATCTGTCGCCTGGGTAAGGTGGGAATCCAGCTTGATAAACCCACCAACATCAAAATTCGTATTCGCCAGCGGCGTGTTCTCCAGTGCGGAAACCCGCTCCTCGAGATCCTGAGCCTGGACACCGCTGGAGGCGGCGCCGATGGCAATCGCGAGGGCAGTCACTGAGAGTTTTTTGTTCATTGTGATTTCTCCTTTTAGACAGAGCTTGAGCACGGCTCATTCCGGAACGACTGCTGTCTTCCGTTAAGAATGAGCCTGCGTGGCGTACGGGGTTGCCGCAATTAGACGTTGGTCGAAATCCATTGATCCGTGGCCGCACGCCCTGCGTAGTGAATCGGTACACCCGTCTCAACGCAGGAAGCACCCATGATCACACTGCACCACCTCAACAACTCGAGGTCCCAGCGCATTCTCTGGATGCTGGAGGAGCTGGGTATGGACTACCGCATCCAGCATCACCAGCGGGACCCGAAATCCAGCCTGGCACCGGAAAGTCTCAAACGGGTCCATTCCCTTGGAAAGTCCCCGGTCATTGAGGACGAAGGGCGGGTGATTGCCGAATCCGGCGCCATCGTGGATTACCTGGCCCGCAAGGACCCGGAGCGGCGTCTGCTGGTGGAAGAAGGGGATGAGGGATTTCTGGACTGGACCTTCTGGATGCATTACGCGGAAGGGTCACTCATGCCGCCACTGGTCATGCGGCTGGTGTTCGAGAAGGTCCGCACCGGGCCCATGCCGTTCTTCGCGCGGCCCGTAGCCAAAGGCATTGCCGACAAGACCCATAAGATGTTCCTGGGTCCGCTCATCGCCTCCCACCTGGATTTTGTGGAGGACCATCTGGCGCGCGAGGACTGGTTTGTGGATGGGCGCCTTACAGCGGCGGACATCCAGATGAGCTTCCCGCTGGAAGCGGTGGTGGCTTCCGGGATGGCGGGGCGGCGTTACCCCAACATTGCCCGTTACGTGCAGAACTACCAGCAGCGCCCGGCCTACCGGCGCGCCCTGGAGGCCGGCGGCGAGTACGCCTACGCCTCCTGAACCGGCCTGCCGCCCTGTTTCAGATCCCGGGCCATGTACAGGGCGGCGATCACCCGGGCCTCGTTCATGTCCTCCCGGGCCACCAGATCGTCCAGTTGTGAGAGCTTCCAGGTGAAGACCTCCAGCGGTTCCGGTTCGTCGCCCGGGAGGCGGGACTCGCTCAGCCCCTCGGCGAGGATCACCCGGATGTGATGGCCCATGTAGCCCGGTGACAGGGTCATGTCCTTCATCCAGGCAAGGTGTTCCGCCCGGTATCCGGCTTCCTCCTGGAGCTCCCGGTTGGCGGTCTCGCGCCAGTCCTCGCCATGTTCGGTACCGCCCTTGGGCAGGGTGATGTGGTATTCCTCGGTTCCCACTCCGTATTCACGGATCAGCACCACGGTGTCGTCGTCCAGAAGCGGTACGCACATGATGCCGGCGATCGGCGGGGTGCGCAGGCGTTCGAACTCGCATTCGGTGCCGTTGGTGAAACGCAGATGCACTTCCTCGATCCCGAACAGTCGGCTGCGGGCGACCAGTCGTGTGTCCAGTATCTCGGGCTTGTTTTCCATGGTTTCAGGGCCTGTTCTGTGAGACGGTAAGGCCAACAGTCTGGCTGGAATGGCAGCAGGGCGCAAAACTATGAATGGCAACCGGTATACTCCAGAGTGGCACCTGTTCAGCGACAGGGAAGCTCAGGCCCAGGCGCTGGCGGGTCATGTGGCCAGTGCCCTGCGCCGGGTACTGGCCCGGAGCGAGGCGGTCACCCTCCTGGTCTCGGGAGGGCGTTCACCGGTCCAGTTCTTTGAATGCCTGGCTGACTGTGCCCTGGATTGGGAGCGGGTGTGGGTGATGCCGGTGGACGAACGGGTCAGTCCGCCGGAGCCGGAATCCCGCAATGAATGGCTGATCCGCCGAAGTCTCCTGACCGGCCAGGCCGCCGGTGCCCGCTTTGTGCCCCTGGATCAGCCCCTGGAGGCCCGGGCCCTGATGGACCGTGTGCCATGGCCACCGGTTGTGGCGGTTCTGGGCATGGGCGAGGATGGGCACAGTGCCTCCTGGTTCCCAGGGGATGCGGCATCACTTGAGGCCCTCCGGAACACGGCCGGGCCCGCGGTGGTGGCGACCCATGCCGCGAGCGGGCCGGTTGAACGGCTCACCCTGAACTGGCCGGCCCTGGCACAGGCCACGGAGCGGATGCTGCTGATTTCCGGGGATGCCAAGCGGGCGCTGCTGGAACGGATTGAGGCAAGCGACCTGGATTGGCAGGCATACCCTGTGGCCCGTCTGCTTTCGGCCCCTCTGAGCGTTTACTGGAGCCCCTGATATGCACAGCGACTTTGGCTGCCATCACCAGCACGATCTTGAGCACTGGCTGCGCCGTGCCCGGGTGGTGCCAATACTGACCCTGGACGAGGAAACCGACGCGGAACCGGTAGCCGACGCGCTGATCAGCGGTGGCATCCGCGTTCTGGAAGTCACACTGCGGACATCCGCCGGCCTGCCGGCGCTCCAGCGCCTGCGCAGGCGCTTCCCGAAACTGGTGCTGGCGGCTGGGACGGTGCGCTCCATCGAGGATTATCACAGCGCCATTGATGCGGGGGCCGATTTTGCCGTCTCCCCCGGAGCCTCGCACACCCTCCTGCGGTATGGTGTTACGGCCAGCATTCCGTTGCTGCCGGGTGTCGCAACCCCGACGGAACTGCTGAAAGGGTTTGAGTTCGGCTATCGCGGGTTCAAGTTCTTTCCGGCGGCGGCCAGTGGTGGTCTACCCATGGTACGCTCCCTTCTGGGGCCTTTTGCTGAGGCCTGGCTGGTGCCAACCGGCGGTATCAGCGGGGAGGATGCCAGGATCTGGTTGCGGGAGCCGAATGTGGCCGCGGTTGGCGGTACCTGGCTGGTGCCGGAGGAACGGATCAGGGCCCGGGACTGGCCCGGGCTCGAACAGCTTGCGGCGGATACCCTCAGGGATCTGGACTGATCACCAGGTGCCGGTGTTCTCCATCGAGGCCCAGGGTTCCTGGGGCTCCAGTGCGTCCCCTTTCTGCAGCAGTTCAATGGAGATGCCGTCCGGCGAGCGCACGAATGCCATGCGACCATCCCGGGGTGGGCGGTTAATGGTGACACCGTTGTCCTGCAGGTACTGGCACAGCTCGTAGATGTTTTCCACGCGGTAGGCCAGATGCCCGAAGTTGCGGCCGCCAGTGTATTCTTCCGGATCCCAGTTCCAGGTCAGCTCCAGCATGGGCGATTTATTGGCGTGTGCGGAATCACGGTCGCCCGGTGCGCACAGGAACACCAGTGTGAACCGGCCTTTCTCGCTGTCCCGGCGGCTGACCTCTTCCATGCCGAGCAGGTTGCAGTAGAAGTGCAGGGACTGCTCAAGGTCACTGACTCGGACCATGGTGTGCAGGTATTCCATGGGGTGCCTCCTGTTGTGGAACGTGACAGGCGGGGTCAGTCGGAACCGTCCCCGTTGCGGTTGGGATTGTGGATGTAATGGGAGGCATCGACAATGCCGCCGCTGCGTAGATACTCCTGAACGGCAGGGGAGCAGTTCAGATAGAACAGCAGCAGCTCGCGCTGGATATCCTGATCCTGAACCCGGGAGGCGAAATGGATCATGTCCCGGATACTGTCGTCACTGTTCCAGGGGAATTTCCGCTGGTAGCGCAGTTCCAGCAGTTTGCTCAGGCGCTCCAGGTGGTAGTCACCGGTGTAGGTCAGATGATCACGCAGCCGGAACCCGTTGTTGCCGGATTTTTCCGATTGCCGTCTGCTTCGTCGCCAGAGAGATCTGAGCAGCACCCTGTATCGCCTCCCCTGTGCCTGCCGGCTTGCGCGGTTAGGATCAACCGCCATTATGCCTTTGCGGCCGCAGCATCCAATACATCATGTTACGTCTGTTTACAAACTCTAGTTCATTTTGTGCCCGACGTGTGAAGGGGCGCACGCATTTGCCTTAAAGGACTGTGCACTCAGTCAAGGTCGCTGGTCGGAGTGGCGGTGCAGCGGCTTGTGCATCAGGGTGCGCATCAGGGTAACGCCCCTGGTGCCGCGGATCTGCTCACGCCGTACCGGCTCGAAGCCAAGGCTGCGAAAGAGGGGCTGGGAGACGTCGCTTGCCCGCGTGCTCAGGGTGGCAATGCCGCTCTGGCGGGCAACGGTCTCGAGTTGGGTAACAAGGGTTCTTCCTATTCCCTGCCTCTGCCAGCTGTCGTCCACATACAGCATGTTCACCAGGTGCGCCGGGCAGAGCTGGGCAAACCCCACGGAGCTGCCGTCGGCCAGCGCCACCACGGTCAGCCCCTGCCGCAGCTGTGCATCCGCGCCCGCCGCATCCACCGCCCACTGGGTCCAGGCATGGCGCTGTGCCGCTGAATAGAAACCGTCATCCACCGAGGCGATGCTGCGTCTGTAGAGGCTCAGAAGCGGGGCGGTGTCCGCTTCCGGAAGCAGGCGCTGGTAGTGGATCGCGTTCATGGTGCTGACCTCAGTGCTGTCTCCGGCAACGTACCAAAACACATCTGGATTAAACACACTTTTACAAAGTTGGCGGGTAGCCTTGGCACTGAAATGTCAACAAACCGGTGCAAAAAGATGTCATATCCCGCCAGAAAATTGGTTATCCGTGCGGCCAGCAGCCTGATCCTTGGTCTGGTTCTGGCCGGTTGCCAGGGAGGTGGCGGTTCCGACTCCGGATCGGAGGGCAGTGAAGCTGATCGCAGCAGTAATCAGGATAGCACCCAGGAAACGGCTAGTGTGAAGCCGGACAGTGCGGTGCTGAGCTGGACAAACCCTGAGAATCGGATAGACGGAAGTGACTTTGACTATTATGACGTAGGTCACTATGTCGTGTACTGGGGGAAAGACCCTGATAATCTGAGCAATCAGAAGAAGGTGGAATGTGCCAACTGTGTCGATATGCAATATGAGATCAGTGACCTCAACGACGGGACTTGGTATTTCTCTGTAACGACGGTCGATAAGTCTGGAAGAGAAAGTCCCAAGGCGGATCTGGTCGACAAGACGATCTGAACGATTCAGTCCACCAGGGGCAGATACAGCCGGAAGGTGGCCCCGCGCCCCAGGGTGCTGACCAGATCCACAGTGCCGCCATGACGCTCGGCCACGGTCTGGACAAAGGCCAGGCCCAGGCCCGCCCCGTGCGGGCCGCCCATCTCCTGGTCCTGCTGGCGACGGAACCGCTGGAACACCAGGGGCTGGTCCTCGGGGGCAATGCCTGGCCCCTGATCCGCCACCGCCACAATGCCATAGCCTCCGGCTTTCTCCACTGTGACCGCGACTTCCGTGGATTCAGGGCTGTACTGCAGGGCATTGGTCAGCAGGTTGATCACGGCCCGCTCCAGCAGTTCCGCATTGCCCTGCAGCCACAGATCCTCTTCCCCTTCCAGTTCGATCCGGATTCCCCGGCTGCGGGCCTGCTGCTGGACGGCATCCACCGCGTTCTCGGCAATGGTCAGCAGTTCGCATTCATAGAAGCGTTTCTCTGTGAGGTCCTCGGCCCGGGCCAGCTGAACAAATTCTTCCGCGAGTTCATAGCTGCGCCGGGCCAGGCGAGCAATCTGGCCCAATGTCTCCGGGTCCGCATGACGGTTCTCGCGCTGGAGCTGATCCAGCAGCGCCAGCTGCGAGACCAGGGGGGAGCGCATGTCGTGGGAGATGAAATCAATCGCTTCGCGATACTGGCGCTGGCGCTCACGCAGATCGGTGATGTCCGAGAAGTTGGCAATCAGGCCGGGCTGGCGCCAGGGGCTCCGGCCGAAGGGCGTCAGGTGAAACAGCAGGGTCTGCTGCCCGAGTGGCAGTTCCGCCGTGAGGGGAGTGCCGCCAGTGAGTACCGACAGGACGGCGTCGCGCCAGTCCCGGGTTCCGGGTGGCGGGGTCGTGTAGGGTACCGAACCCGCCAGAAGCCGGGCCAGTGGCATGCCCTGCAGGCTCTCGCGGGGGGTGCCGAACCACACCGCAATGTGCCCGTTAACGAACTCGATCACACCCAGGGCGTCGGTCACAATGACCCCATCCGGCATACGCTCGAATCCTGTGCCGATGAACCGGCGCATGCCGGCCAGGTTGAGCGCTGCGGAATGAACGCGCTGGATACGGCGTGACAGTCGTTCACGGCTGGTTTTGATGGCGGCGGACGCGGTTCCGGCGTGCAGGGGCAGGCGGTTCAGATAGGCGCGCCGTGCATCGTCCGTACCGCTCGTGGGCCAGACCAGGCCCAGCTCATGCCAGGCACCGTTGCGGTGGAAGCGGACACGGCTGGTGGTGGCCTCGTGCTGCCACTTACCGGGTTGCTGGAACTGGTGGGTGGTCACGGGAGGCTGCCCCCGTACTGCTTGCCCCTCGGTAACAAGCCAGCCATCCCGTGCGCCCAGCAGTTCCTCCAGATGTTCCAGAAGGCGTGCTGGTGCTGTATCCGCAAGCTCGCTGGTGGGCACATCGCGCTCATGGCCGAGTGCGTCCAGCTGGCGGTTGAGGAAATGGGTGAGCAGCGCCAGGCGCTCCGCCGTCCAGAGGGGAAAGGCGAGTGCCGCCACCACTGCCGGCGCCGCAGGGGGCATCCAGAGCTGGAGCCAGCGCATGGCGAGGGCACTGAGCAGCAGGGGCAGAGCGGTCAGGCCGAGGCTGAGCAGCAGTGTGCGCGTTGGCCGCATGCGCGGAAACGCCAGTGTGATCAGCAGGATGATAGCGATGCCGGTAGCGGCCACAGGCCACAGCGATCCCGGATGGATCAGCCGGTCCCTGGCCATGGCGGCATAGGCGTTGGCGTGGAACTCCACCCCGGTCAGGGGGTTGCCGCGCCCGGACAGGGGCGTGGGCAGCACATCGCCAAAGCCGGCGGCGGTGTGGCCTACAAAAAGCGTGCGGCCGGCAAGCCGGGAATCCGGTACCCGGCCTTTCAGTACGTCAATATAGGAAAAGCGCGGAATCGCTCCGGTCCGGGTGAAGGGAACATGGACACGGTGGCTGCGTACGTTCACGTAGGGCGCCGCCTGTTCCGTCGCCGCAGGTGCCCGGCGCTGGATTCCGGCCTGCATGGCCACGGCATCGGCGAGGCTGGGCCAGGTGGCCTCTCCCAGTCCCTGGCGCCGGAACAGAGTGCGGGCGATGCCATCGTCGTCCAGTTCCGCATGCACATGGCCCAGGGCCGTTGCTGCCCGGGTCAGCCGGGCAGTCGGCAGGAATTCCCGCAACGGCGTTTCACTGTCTCCCGGGAAGATATGCAGAGGCAGAATCACGTTGCCGTGGCGTTCCATGGCCTCGGCCAGGAGCCGGTCGTCGTGACCATTTTGCGAGGGCTCGGTAAACAGTATATCCAGTGCGATGGGTCCGGCACCCGCCTCATCCAACCGATTGATCAGGCTGGCATGGCGGTGGCGGGGCCAGGGCCAGCGGCCCAGGGCTTCGAGGCTCTTCTCATCAATGGCGACAATGGCCAGGTCGTCCGGTGGTGTGACCGGCATCAGGCGGATGAAGGTGTCGTGCAGCCAGAAGTCCAGCCGCTGGGTGGTGGAGGTACTGAGCAGCAGAACCAGCACGGCGAGCAGGGGCAGGGCGAGATGCCAGCGTGCCAGACGGCGGGAGGGCAGCAGCTCGGCGGTTTCCATAATACGGAAGATCCCTTCCGGTTCGTGGTTCATTCCACGGCGATTTCGCGAACCTCTCCCCAGTCACTGTGCATGGGTGGTGGAGCCAGGCCCTTTACGCGCACATGATAGCGCTCTCCGGGGTCCAGGCGCATCCGGATTTCGGGTTCACTGACCTCCCGGTCCTGCACGATGCGCTCAAAATCACGGTCTTCGGCGATCTGAATGCGGTAGCCATCGGCACTGTCAACGCTCTGCCAGTACAGGTTGACGCGGTCGTCGATGGTATTGGCACTGATGACACGGGTAGCGTCCAGGCTGCCGGCAAGCCTGAAACAGTTCACCGGGCTGGTCGCCGTGCTATCGCCGCCGGCGCGTGTTGCCACCCGCCAGCAATACTGGCCCGGTTCCAGTGGTTCATTCACGCGTGCGCTGTCACCGGTTTCCCAGGCACTGGTGGCGATGGTTTCCTCGAATGCGGCCGAGCGTGCCACTTCGACACGGGCCTGCTCGGAGTCGCCCTGGAGAGACCACTCGAATTCCGGTTGCCCCTGTTTCACGGTGGCGTCCTGGGCGGGGGTCTGCAGCGTTGCCGGCCGAGCCTGCAGGGGGACCTCGGATTCAAGGCCGTCCGCGTTCGAGGCGAGCTGTGATGTGGGTGGCAGGGGCCGGATCACCGGCTCTGAGCCGGGGCCGGGCGAAAGGAAGGCGGAATAGCCTTCGCGGATCGGTTGCATGTCCTGGCGGGTGCCGAACCAGACTTCGCCCTCCCGCACTTCCAGGAGGGTGCCGTCCTCGCGGGCTTCGAGGCCGAAACGGGTGCCACGCACGGCGGCCACGGCGGAAGGCGTATGGATCTCGAACCGCGAACCGTTCTCTTCCGTGGGTTCCACATGCGTTTCGATGCGGCCCTGCTTCAGGTTCATGCGGGTATCGGCCATGGCACCACGGCCATACTGGGTCAGGCGGTTGAACTGCAGGCGGGAGTCCGGCTCGATGGCCAGCGTGGAGCCGTCCGCCAGCCTGATGCGGGCATAGCCATCACTGGCGGTGCGTACGCCATCACCGACGTTCAGGCGGTCGCCTTCGTCCAGCAGATCCCGGGTGCCTTCCGGGTGACTGGTCCGCCAGGCCTGGCCACGCACGGCAATTGCCCTGGCCGGTCTGGGGCGGCGTTCCAGCCACTGAACGGGCACCTGGAGCGTGTTGCCGGGCTCCAGCGCTGCATCCCGTGCCCGGCTGTTGTAACCCATGAGCTGGCCGGCACTGCGGTTTTCAGAGAGGAGGCGGTCGGCGATGGCCGCTGGGGTGTCATCGGGTTTGATGGTGTAGGTCCAGTCGCCATCGGAATCCGCGGGGGCCGGTGCCAGGGTGAGCTCCGCGTTGGCGGAACCGCGCGCGACATCGCCGCTGGCTGGCATGGCGCAGAGCACCATTGCGGCCATCACGAAGGGCCACAGACGGATTGGTCCGCGTGCTACTGAACTGGTTGCGACTGCCTGCTGCCCCATGGAACTCCAACCCGCCTTCAGGCGCTTTCGGCCTCCTGGTCCACCGCTTCCAGCCGGTAACCGCGCTGGTAGATGGTCTTGATGCGGTAGCCATTCTCCGGCTTGATGCCCAGCCGCCGTCTCAGGCGGCTCATGTGTGTGTCCACGGTCCGTGTATTGATGTCGCTGGATACGCCCCAGACCCGCTCAAGGAGCATTTCCCGGGTGAGCAGCCGGCCCTGGTTCTGGAACAGGAACAGGGTCAGGTCGAAATCCTTGTCCGTCAGTTCGATCAGTTCACCGTGGCAGTGGATGGTGCGTTTGGTGGTGTTGATCACGAAGGGCCCGAAGACCAGCTCCTCCTTCTCCACTTCCGGATGAACCCGGCGCAGCAGCGCCCGAACCCGTGCCAGCAGCTCGCCCGGGCGCAGCGGTTTGGCCAGGTAGTCATCGGCACCGGCGTCCAGGGCCTGGATGATGTCCTGTTCGCTGTCGCGCTGGGTCACGAACAGTACCGGTATGGGCCAATCCAGGTTGAGCCGGACCTGGCGCAGGACCTCGATCCCGTCGATGTCGGGAATCTGCCAGTCGAGAATCAGCAGGTCGTAACTTTTGTGGGTGACGGCACTGAGAAACGCCTGACCGGTCGGGAAGCAGTCGCACTGTTTCCCGTCTTTCTCAAGCAGCTCCGCGATGCGGTCCGCCTGTTCCTGCTCATCCTCCAGAAGTGCAATGCGCATTGGGCCCTCCGGGTTCCTTCATACAGCATTCCACAGGCCGATCCTGTGGTGCAGTTGTTGAAATGTTGTAAAGGGTAACATGGATCAGTGCCACTGCTTTCTCAAGGCGTTGGCGGTATTCCCTGAAATCATGTCAAACGGCACGGGTGTCGGGTCTCCCGTCACGGTCCGGTACCGTGGTGCGGCAGCCAGGGTATCGGCTGCAGCCCCAGAAGGGGCCGTTACGTCCATTGCGGCGGACCAGTGGCGCATAGCAATAGGGGCAGGGCACCGGCGCCTGGTCCATGCCATCCGATGTCCCCTCAGCCTGCGCCTGCGGTTCATCCTGGGGGTCCGGCTGCTCTGTGATGCGGCGCGTTCCCTTGCATCCGGGAAAGCGCGAACAGGACCAGAATTCCCCATAAGGGCCACTGCGCCGGCGCATCGGGGCCCGGCAGCGTGGGCAGTGGACACCGGTCTGTTCCGGTTCCGGTGGGGCGAAGTTGCTGCGGGCGGGTTCGATCAGGGTGCGGATGTCGCTGGCGAGCTGGGTCAGGAAGGCGTCCGTGTCCGCCTCGCCCTGGCGGATGGCTTCCAGCCGGGATTCCCAGATGGCGGTGCGGTCCGGGGTGGTCGCGTCTTCCGGCAGGCCATCGATCAGGGCACGACCCTTGGCTGTGGCATGGATGGAGCGGCCTTCACGGTACAGGAAGTCCCGGTTGAAAAGAGTCTGGATAATGGCCGCGCGGGTGGCTTCCGTGCCCAGGCCGTCGGTCTCGCGAAGGGTGCGGCGCAGGGCCTCGTCTTTTACAAAGCGGGCGATGCCGGTCATGGCCGAGAGCAGGGAGGCGTCCGTGAACGGCAGAGGGGGCCGGGTGGTTTTCTCCAGGCAGCGGGCCTCGTGGCAATGGACTGGTGTGCCGGGATCCAGCCGCGGCAGGGGGGCTTTGGGCGTTTCCGCTTCCTGGCGGCGCTGAACGGGTTCCAGCCGTTTCCAGCCCGCGTACAGCAGGCCGGTCTCCCGAGCCCGGAAATGCTCGCCGGCAATGGTCGCGCTCAGGTGCCCCTCGCGGTGGATGGCGTCGTGCTCGAACTGCATCAGGTAGAAACGGGCCACCAGGTCGTAGACGGCCCGCTCGTTGGTGCTGAGCTTCTGCAGGTCCATCACCCGGCGGGTGGGAACGATGGCATGGTGGGCGCTTACTTTCCCGTCGTCCCAGGCACGGCTGCGGCGGCCGGGATCGTCCGGCACGCCCTCGGGGGCCAGATCCGGGAGGTTGCGCTGGATGGCTTCGAGCAGTTCCT
The DNA here is from genome assembly GCF_008709855.1 of Halospina sp. K52047b. NCBI lineage: Bacteria > Pseudomonadati > Pseudomonadota > Gammaproteobacteria > Halospina > Halospina sp. K52047b. Next base: position 55,594 of record NZ_VYJH01000016.1, read on the forward strand.
GGCGGTCCTCCCAGTGCGCTTCGGGCAGGTAGCGGCAGTCCGAGCGCGGGTAGGTGATGAGGCGGTGTTTCTCGTAGAGGGACTGGGCGGCGCTGAGCACCTGTTCGGCACCCAGCCCGTAGCGCTTGGCGGCCGTGATCTGGAGCACGGAGAGTGAGAGCGGCAGCGGTGGTGCCTCGTTGCGTTCGCGGAAGCGGGCGTCCGTGATCTCGCCATCCTGCCCGGTGACCTTCGCTTTCACGTCCTCGGCGGGTTTGCGCCGGAGCAGGCGGCCTTCCTCGTCGATATGGGCGGAATGCGCTTCGCCGGGCTGCCAGCGGGCCCGGAACAGGGCGTCCGGCGTGTCCGGCGGGGCGAGGGCGGCATCCAGCTGGAACCAGGGCGTGGGCTCGAAGTCCTCGATGGCCCGGTCCCGTGCGACCACCAGCCCGAGAACGGGCGTCTGGACACGGCCCACTGAGAAGACTCCCTCCTTGCCCTGCTGCTGGTGGTGAAGGGTGTAGGCGCGGCTCAGGTTGATGCCGTAGAGCCAGTCCGCGCGCTGGCGTGCCTCCGCCGAGGCCTTGAGCGGGGCAAAGCGCTGGTTGCTGCTTTCTTCCTCAAGGGCGCGGCGCACGGCAGGAGGGTTGAGATCGTTGATCAGCACGCGGCGGACGGCGCCGCGCACACCACACCATTCCAGTACCTCATCCACCAGCAGCTGGCCTTCCCGGTCCGGGTCGCCGGCGTGGATGACCTCCTGCGCCTGAGCCGTCAGCCGTTCAAGCACCGTCAGCTGGTCGCGCACGTCCTCTTTGGGGCGGCGCTGCCAGTCCTCCGGGATCATGGGCAGCAGCTCCATGCGCCAGCGCCGCCATTCCGGGCGGTAATCCCCGGGTTCAATGGGCTCCAGCAGGTGACCCACGCACCAGCTCACGTATACCCCGCCGCCACAGTCCAGGTAGCCCTGCCGGCGCTGGGGGCTGTTGGTGATGGCGGTGGCAATGGCGCGGGCCAGTGAGGGCTTTTCCGCAATATAGAGGCGCATTCGGGCTCCTGCCGGACGCTGTGCTAGACTCGACTGCGCATTGTAACGAATCCGCGGACGCCGGAGGTGGCATGTCGCTGCATTCCCAGATCGAGGCTCTCCTGACGGAGCATTTCAGTCCTGAAGTGCTTTCGGTGGAGAACGAAAGCCATCAGCACGCGGTGCCGCCCAACTCCGAGACCCACTTCAAGGTGGTGATGGTGGCGGGTGCGTTTGAGGGCAAACGCCGCGTGGGTCGCCATCAGGCCGTCTATGGCGCGCTGGATGAGCCGCTGAAACAGGGGGTCCACGCGCTCACGCTGCATCTCTACACTCCGGACGAATGGCAGTCCCGCGAGAGTGGGGCGCCTGAGTCCCCGCCCTGCATGGGCGGATCCCAGGCCGGCTGAGGAGGCGCCAATGAGCCAGTTCTTTGAGATCCATCCGGAGACCCCACAGCCCCGGCTGGTGCGCCAGGCCGTGGAGATCCTGAAACAGGGCGGCGTGATCGCCTACCCCACGGATTCCGCCTACGCGTTCGGCTGCGCGTTGGGCGAGAAAAAAGCGGCTGAACGCATCAAGTGGCTGCGCAACCTGGACGACAAGCACAATTTCACCCTGGTGTGTAAGGACCTGTCGGACATCGGCCCCTACGCCAAGGTGGACAACGTCCAGTTCCGGCTGCTCAAGTCCCACACGCCGGGCCCCTATACCTGGATCATGGACGCCACCAGTGAGGTGCCGCGCCGGCTGCTGCATCCCAAACGCCGCCAGATCGGCATCCGCGTGCCGGATAACCGCATTGTGGAGGCGCTGGTGGCGGAGATGGGCGAACCCATCATGAGCTCAACCCTGCTGATGCCGGGTGACGAGTGGCCCATGAGTGATGCCGAGGAGATCCGTGACCGCCTGGAGCACCACGTGGATCTGGTGATTGAGGGCGGTTACTGCGGGCGCGAGCCGACCACGGTTGTGGACCTGTGTGGTGACGTACCCGTGCTGCTGCGTGAGGGCAAGGGCGACGTTACGCCGTTCCAGTAGGAATGAAGCCGGTCAGGCCGGCTGGTTGAAGCGGATCTCGAAGCCGGCCGCCGGATCCTGACCCTGGCCGGATTCATCGGTCATGACCTGCTTGCGCAGTTCCTGGTAGCGGTGGGCAATGTCCTGGAGGCGGTTGTTCTCCGGGCTTTCGCTTACAAGACTCTCCAGCATGGAATTGCCTTCCCCGTAGGCCTGGGAGATGCGTGAGACGTTCTCCAGATACTCCACCGTGGGCTGGTTGGTGCTCAGGCGGTTGAAAGCGGCCTTGAAGGCCCGGTTCTGGTTGAGGTCGTTCTCGATGCGGTCCCGGGTCTCCTGGGGAATCTGGGCTTCCATCTCGATGTCCCCCAGATTGTTGCGCCGCACCGCCATCCGGGTGCCAAGATCCACCTCCAGCTCCTGAAGCTTGGTGCCGATGGTTTCCTTCACAAAACCACTGTCCCGCGCCACAGCATTCTTGAACTCCTGCATGGGCAGATCCGCCAGGCTGACATTGCTGCCACCACGGTCTTGCAGCGTCACGCGTTCGTCGGCAATGGAGGTCGCCGTCTTGGCCGGCGCGGGCTCGCTCCCAGGGGCCTGCTGCGGTGCTTTCTGCTGCGCCCCGCTGGTCTCAGTGCCCTGAATGGCCCGGGCCCCGAAGTTCAGTGCCGCATCCAGAATACCCATGATCGGTTCACTCCTGGCAGAGGTTTGCCGGTTTTCCGTCGTTCACGGGCAGGGGTATGCAGGATTCAGGCCAGAATATGGTGCCCCCGGCAGGATTCGAACCTGCGACCTACGCCTTAGGAGGGCGTCGCTCTATCCTGCTGAGCTACAGGGGCGGAGAGGTGCGTATGGTAGCGGGCTCTGCATCCGGCATCAAATCATGTTGTTGCCGGTGGTGACCGGGCCGGCCTAGACTGCCCCTCTTTTCGTCCGTTTCCGGGGGTAAGCTTGCGGATTTCCATCATTATGCCGGTGCTCAATGAGGCCGCGGGCATCGGGGCCACACTGGCCGCGCTGCAGCCGCTCCGGGTCGCTGGCTGTGAGGTGATCCTGGCGGATGGGGGCAGTGAAGACGGTACCCACGAGGCGGCTGGCGATTGCTTCGACCGGTGGATTAGCGCTCCCAGAGGGCGTGCGAACCAGATGAACGCGGGGGCGTCAGCGGCTACCGGTGAGCTGCTGCTGTTCCTGCATGCGGACACCCGGCTCCCTGCCAATGCGCTGCAGTGGCTGGAGCGATTCGCCGCCAGTGATCGGCTCTGGGGGCGTTTTGATGTGCGCCTTTCCGGCAACCGCCCGCTGTTCCGGGTGATCGCCTGGTTCATGAACCAGCGCTCGCGGCTGACCGGCGTTGCGACCGGAGATCAGGCCATTGTCGTGCGCCGCAGCCTGTTCGAGCAGGTGGGCGGGTACGAGCCCATCCCGCTGATGGAGGACGTGGCGTTGAGCAAAACACTGCGCCGCCATTCCCGCCCCTACTGCATTCGGGCTTCGGTAATCACGGACAGCCGTCGCTGGGAGGTGAACGGTGCCTGGCGTACCATCGTATTCATGTGGCGGTTGCGCTGGGCCTATTGGCGGGGAACCGACCCTGAGACACTGGCCCGGCGCTATCGCAGCTGACATGGAGCGGAACAGGGAATAACAATAATGCAGTACCAACCTGCGTTGATGCAGTTCGCCAAGTGGCCCCAGAAAGGCCAGGTCAAAACCCGTCTTGCGGCCGAGTTGGGAGAGCGCAAGGCACTGGAAGCCCACATTGTTCTGACGGACACGGTTCTCAGGAACCTGATGGACAGCGGTTACCCGCTGACGTTCTGGTGGGACCGGGATATGACGGAGACTCCCATTGAGGCTGAAGGCATTCTCCTGCGCCTGCGCAAGGGAGGGATTCCGCAGCGGGTCCAGCAGGGCACGGATCTTGGAGAGCGCATGGCCAACGCGCTGGATGAGGCCATTGCCCATGCCGGCGCGGGCATGATCGTGGGCAGTGATTGCCCAGCGGTCACGCCGGATTACGTCAGAAGGGCGGCGCAGACGCTGGAAACGGCGGATGTGGTGATTGGCCCCTCGAACGACGGGGGCTTTGTCCTGATCGGCGCAAAGCGATCAGTGCCGGGCATGCTTGAAGGGCCGGCCTGGGGCAGTGAGCAGGCGCTGGCGCAGACCCAGGCGGCTCTCCACGAAAAAGGGCTCCGGGTGGAATACCTGGAGCCCCTCTGGGATGTGGACGAACCCGAGGACTGGGCGCGCTTTCAGCGCCTGCGCTGAAAGTACAGGCTCAGCCCCTGGCCCACCAGGCTCTGGGTACCGGCACCGAAGGCCTGGGCCTGGAGCTGTTTCACCACTGGTGCTGTTGCCAGGTTGGCGCCGTCCGTATCCCGGGCCCGAAGAAGCTTCCAGTCCACCTCACTGCTGAGGTTGTCCATCAGCGCGTGAAGCTGGTTGCCGTCCTCCGGGAAGAACCAGCGCTTGCGGCACCCGGCCGTGGCGTAGAAATCCGGCTCGTTCAGCAGTTCCTGGTAGGCCTCATGCTGCGGGTTGTTCAGGATCATCCGGCGCAGGCGCCGCAGTGTCTCCGTGGTCGGCTGCAGTCTGTGGCGCTCCATCATCCGGCGCAGTGCCACATCTACACGGCTGGCGCCGTGCTCACCGGTGTGGATGTGCAGCAGCCCGCCGCTGCCCAGCGCCTGCTGGGCGAGCGTCTTGATGGGTGTGCCGTCATGGCCCTCTGACGGCAGCTGGCGGATTTCCACCATCTGCACCTGGTTGCCGTCCTGGATGAAACGCGTGGCCAGTGAATAGGGCCAGAACACAATGTTCTGCAGGCCTTTCTCCTGTGCCAGGCGGTTGCCGTGGGCCAGGCCCGCCAGGTTCTCATCCACCGCGACCACCTCCACGTCCGTGAAGTAGTTCGCCAGTTCCATGGCGTGCTGGCCGGAGCCTGCGCCGATCACCAGAATGCGCACGGTCTCGGGCCAGGCGCTGGTGTCGATGCCCAGGCTCTGTTCCAGTTCCTGCTTGAGCGGCTGCTCATGGTGGATGCGCAGGTTATGCCAGCAGGGCCAGGCGTGGGGCAGGTCCGCGCGCGCCAGGGCCAGCTCGTCCTGCTTCTCCTGGAACTGCTGCTTGTAGGCTTCTTCATCGGCCTTGTGGTAATAGGTCTCCGCCATCAGTGGCTGCATGCCCTCCGGCCAGTCCGCCAGGGCGAGACGACCGATGTGCTGGGCATAGCTCTGGTGGAAGAGAGCGCCGTAGAGGCTGCGCATGATCAGCCCGGCGGCGACTTCCTCCGGCTGGAACCCGTCCCGCAGTTCCACCTTGAGGTTCGCGTCCAGCTCCCGGATGAAGGCGTCTTCCTCCTCCGAAACCACCTGGGCGAAGCCGGTGCGTGTGGCGTAGCGGCTCAGGGCCATGGCCAGGCGCTGGCGGGATTCGTAGAGCTCGCCGGTGTCGCGCACCTCCAGCAGGAGGGCACGGCGGGCATGGGTGATCAGCTTTTCCAGCTCGGCGTCCGCCAGCAGTGTGGTTTCCAGTGCCAGCAGCAGGAGTTCGTCCGCGCAGACCGCATCCAGCAACCAGTCGCCCGGCGCCATTTCCTGCGCGTACTGCTGGCGCAGCAGGTTGGTGACGAAGCGGCTCAGCTCCTGGTGGGGCAGGCCAGGGTGGGAAAGGAGGCGGATGGCATCCTGTGCAAGGGCGCTGTCGGCCTGGTGCACGTCCAGGTGGCGAGCGCATTCGAGCATGCCGGCGTAGACGGAATCCCATTCAGCGCCGTGATCGAGCAGCGTGCGGTAATGCAGGTAGGCCTGATCGAACCGCTGTTGCTGGCGCAGGGCGTGGGCCTTACCGGCGAAGGCAGGGGCGGACTGGCGCTCATGGGTCAGGGCTTCGTCAAACAGAGCTTCGGCCTGTTCCGCCTCCTCACGCATCAGCGCAAGATAGCCCAGGTTGGCCAGAACCTGGCCGGAATCCGGAGCTGCAACCCGGGCCCGGCCCAACACCTCGCCGGCCTCCTCGAGGCGCCCCTCGTCCATGGCGACACGGCCGAGGAGGTTCAGGGCCTCCGGGTGTTCCGGCTGGGCACCGAGAACCACATCCAGGGCTTCGCGCACCTGCTGGCGGGCGTGGCCGCGCATGGCCGGCTCTGTCCCCGGGCTGTTGGCAAAACGGTAGAGCTCATTCGCCTGAAGCAGGCGACGGGCCATGGCCGCTTCCTGTTCGCGGGTTACCTGTTCCAGCTGGGTCTGCGCCTGCATGTTGCCCCCTTAACTCGTTATTCCGTTGGTGTTGTTCCGGTTCAGCCCTGCAGCAGCTGCAGCACCTGCTGGGGCTGCTGGTTGGCCTGGGATAGAATGGACAGGCCCGCCTGCTGCAGGACCTGTGCCCGTGAAAGTTCCGAGCTTTCCTTCGCGAAATCCGCATCCACGATTCGGGAATTGGCGGATTCCAGGTTGTTGGTTGCCGTTCGCTGGTTACTGATCGCCGATTCAAAGCGGTTCTGGGTCGCACCCAGCTCCGCCCGCTGGCTGTTCACCTGGGCCAGGGCGTTATCCACCGCGACGATGGCTTCATTGGCGCCCTCAGTGGTCGAGATGTCCACGTAGCGCATGAGCTGGCTTTCTTCATCGTTACCGTAAGTGCCGATGTCGAAGCCGGCCCTGGAGGGATCACCGTCGGTCTCGATCTGGATGCTGCCGGCGGATTCGAGGGCGATGGAGCTCCGCTGGATCTGACCACTGCCAACCCCGGTGTTGTCGGCTTTGTCACCAAACCCGAAGTCCCCCTCACTGTAATTCGGGACGTCGAAGTCGCTTACCGCAACGTTGCGGCCATCTTCCGCAATGAGTCGGAACCTTGGTTCATCATTGCTGTTGGTGAAGGCTTCGGCCCGGACGCCGGTTGTGCCGGAGCGGGCATTTACGGCGCCCACAATGGCTTTCTGGCGCTCTTCCACTGTTGCGTCGCCCTCAAAGCTTACGTCAATGGAGGTACCGTTGATCTCGAAGCTGCCGTTCGCGTCATTGCCATTGTCACTCTGGCCCGCGAGGTTGTCGCCTGTGAGTACGGTCGGGTTGGCACTGGCGGTTACACCGGTTTCCTCTGAGTGGGCATTGATGGCTGCTGCCTTGGCGATGGCGCTGGTATTGCGGCCGGTGTCCTCCGGTGAGGCCGTGTCATCGTCCGCCTCACTGCCACGGATTTTGACTCCGTTTAGGATCAGATCGATGTTCCCGTTATTGTTCCTTATCGGTTTATCGGAAACGATCTCACTGGAAGCACCACTGTTGGTGCCGCTGTAGGTGCCCTGCTGGAAGCCGGCATCGCTGATATCGCCGTCCGAATCCAGTTGAATATCGCTGCCGTCTTCGGAGATCAGGGTGTAAGTGCCACGGAAGGTCTCGGAATCACCATCGGTTGCCTGAAGACCAAGCCTCGCGGAAAGGTCATCGTTATTGATGGTGTTGCCACTGGCAGTGCCATCCGATATGCCGGTATTGCTGCCGAAATCCAATGTGATATTACGGCCATCCTCGGCAACCAGCTGGATGCCGTCTTCAAGGTCGCCGCTGAAGCTCGCTTCAACACCCGTATTTTCGGTTTTACCATTAATGGTTTCCGTAATACGGGAAAGAGCCTGCTCGACAGTTTCTCCCGGTGGTGCGTTGTTGGTGCCGTTAATTGTGAGCGAAACTCCGTTGAGGTTCAGAGAAACGTTATCAGCTGGGAGATCTTCATAGTTGATGGCCGTCATGTCGGTTCCAGCCAATGTCGTTGCGTTGGCCTGTGCGCTGACACCAGTAAACCGGGTCTGATCATTAACCGCCGCAGCGCGGGCAATGGCACTCTGGCTCTGCTTGGCATAAGACGTATCGTCATTGCGAGCAGCAGGCGCATCGATCACAGTTCCGTTGATTCGCAGATCGCCTTTGTCCATTTCCGCATCGGTGGCAGTGGAGGTGAGACCGTCATCCGGCGCGCTGCCAAGGTTGTCCAGCGTTGAGCCGACCAACCCCAAGTCTATGGTCTCACCATCATTGGCGCCGATCTGGAAGAACGTTTGGGCGAAGGAGCCGTCCAACAGCTTGGTGCCGTTAAAATCCGTGTCCTCTGATATACGGCTGATTTCCGCCTTGAGCTGCTGAACCTCCTGGTTCAGAGCCTCGCGGTCCTGAGCCGTATTGGTCGCGTTGGCGGACTGCAGGGCCAGTTCCCGGATGCGCTGGAGGCTCTCGGACATACTGCCGAGCGCTCCTTCAGCCGTCTGGGCCAGGGAGATGCCGTCATTGGCATTGCGAACGGCTTGGTTGAGCCCCTGGATCTGGGACTGGAATCGGGTGGAAACGGCGATACCCGAGGGATCATCCCCGGACCCATTGATCCGCAACCCCGATGAGAGCCGCTCCAGTGCCTGCTGGTACTGGTCCTGGCTCCGCTCAAGATTGCGCTGCGTCTGCAGCGACGGAATATTGGAGTTGATGATCTGGCTCATCGCTCACCGTCTCCCGTAGTAGCCACCGGCTTCGCTTAACCCTGGATCAGCTGCAGCACCTGCTGCGGCCGCTGGTTGGCCTGTGACAGGACCGAAAGACCGGCCTGCTGCAGGGTTTGGGTGCGCGAGAGCTCGGCCGATTCCTTGGCGAAGTCCGCGTCCTGGATGCGCGAACGGGCGGATTCAAGGTTAACCGATGACTCACTCAGGTTGGCGATGGTGCTTTCGAAGCGATTTTGGACAGCACCCAGGTCGGCGCGGATACCGTTGATTTTCTGGAGCGCGGCATCCACTGACAGGATGGCTTCGTTGGCACCTTCAACGTCTGAAATATCGATTGTGGCAACGTTCTTGTCTTCGCTTACCTGAATCAGGTTGGTATCAAAGCCAATCTTGCTGGTATCACCGGTCAGATCGACATTTTCCAGAGATTGCAGCGTGATCTGGCCGCCATATTCATAGGTGTTGCTAACAGATGCATCACTTCCTGCGTCCTGCTGAAAGCCATCCTGGAAAGCGGATGTAATTGTGGACTGGCCCGTGCCACCACCGCCACCATCGGTAATGTTCATTTCCTCATTGAGTTTGATGTTTCTGCCATCATCGGCCGTCAGGAGCAACTCGCCGTTGGTGTCAATTTCTGCTCTTACGCCCGTGGTGTCGGTCGATTGGTTGATGCTGTCAGCCGCCTTTTGAAGTGAAATCGAGTCCCCTGGGTTGAGGTTCGTTTCCAAAACCCGAGTTTCATTCACCTCGAGCACATATGAGGCGGAGTCATCGCTATCTGGATCAGTGAAACTGGCAAGTTGAGCGTTGTCTGAGCCGATACCCTGAATACTTTTCTGTGTCTCAGCGAGTGCGGTTACGCCATCAATGCTACTGCCATTGATGGCCGCTGCTTTGGCGTAAGCACTGTCGCCCTCTTGGCCAGGCAAGGTACCAGCAAATCGGTCTGAACTTGCTATGGGCTCACCGTTGATACTGAGGTCTGAAGGTTCGAGAGCAGAATCATTCACACCGCTGTAGGTTTGGATATCAGTTGGTGCAGATCCGTTGGTCCCATTGGTAGCAGTCCCAAGTGTCTCAGCGCCGAATCGGTCTTCTGTCCCTGCCGTATTGACGACAGAGCCCATTTCATTAGCCCGCGCACTATCGATCGATATACCAATCGTTTGATTAGCATTGGCCCCGACTTGGTATTGTTGGTCCACGTAACTGCCATCCAGAACCCGCAGCCCGTTGAACTCGGTCTGAGTCGCAATCCGGTCAATCTCTTCCTTGAGCTGAGAAACCTCCGCCTGCAGCGCATCCCGGTCAGACTGGGAGTTGGTGGCGTTAGCAGACTGGATTGCAAGTTCGCGGATCCGCTGTAATGCGTTAGCAGATTCCCCAAGTGCGCCTTCTGTCACCTGAGCAAGGGAAGTGCCGTCGTTGGCGTTCCGGACTGCCTGGTTCAGGCCGTTGATCTGGGCCGTGAAGCGTTCGGAAATGGCAAGTCCAGCGGCATCGTCCTTGGCTGAGTTAATTCTTAGGCCAGAAGACAGGCGTTCCAGGGCCGTGTTGGCATTCCCCTGGGTCTCATTCAGGTTCCGCTGGGCGTTAAGCGACGCGATGTTGGTGTTAATGACCTGAGGCATGGCTTTTTCCTCCGCCTTCTCTCTGCCGGCCGGGCATTGCCGGTGTCGGCACTGGTTCGATCAAAGATTGTTCTGCTGAGGCCGGTTAAGCGAAGGGTGTGCCAATTCTGGATTTTCGGTTTCATCTTTCTGTTTATAAAATAAAAAATGGATAGGGTCTGGGGCATATAGGGATGGTTCTGCGGCAGATGTGCCGGCTTTCTGGCAGGCTTTTGCCGCTTTTTCGGGGTCGCCGTGTGCGGTCTTTATGCGCTAGACTTCACGCCATTGCCCGGGAATGATGAACAAGGATTCAGTTGTGATGAGCCAACCCGTTCAGGTTGCGCCGGATCTGCTTGAAGTAGGGCGGCCACTGCTGTGGCCGCTTTACAACGCGTCGTACCGACAGCTTGCTCCCCAGGGGCATGTGATCCAGACCGAAGGCGAATGCGAGCGGTTCCGGGCGCAGGGGTATTACCACCCTCCGGAGCGACTGGAGGAGGTTCTGATATCCGAGGCCGCAGCCGTGGACTCGCTCAACCCTATAGACCCCTTTACTGAGTATGGCTTCCTGCTGGTGGCTCTGGAGCGCGCGCTGGATGCGCTGGCACGGGGTCAGAAGGATGCCCGTCAGCGGCTGATGGATCTGGTTCAACGGGTCCGGCTTGCGGGCATGAGCAATCCGGAGGCCTGCCTGGCGCTGATCCATGTGTACGCCGCCCGGCCCAGTGTTCATGAGCAGACGCTGTTCTACGCATTCCTGTGCTGGTTTGTGGGAAGTGAACTCGGTTATGAGGAGGAGGCTCTGCAGCAGCTGGTGGCCGCAGCCTTGAGCGCCAACATTGCGCTGATGCCGTTCCAGGACCGGTTGAATGCTTCGCGCAATACACTGTCAGAGCAGCAGCGGGCCATCATCCGCCGGCATCCGGAGCGCAGTGCGGAGGTTCTGACGGCGGCCGGGGTGGCGGATGAACCGATCACTACGGTCATTCGCCAGCATCATGAGGAGTGGGATGGCTCCGGTTACCCCAACGGGCTCAGGGGCAAGGCCATCAGCCAGCCTGCGCGTATCCTGGCCATGGCGGAACGCTATGTAGCACTGATCACCCGTCGGGCTTATCGTGACCGCTACCGTACGGACGACGCCCTGCGATACCTTCTGGATGTGGCCCGGCAGGATCCGAACAAGGCCCACTACAGGGCGCTCTACAACACCCTGACCATTCACCCTCCCGGTGCACTCATCCAGCTCAAGAACGGTGAGACGGCAGTGGTGGCGAAACGGGCCCTGGGCGAACGGCCACTGGAGATGCTCTGCGTGGCCAACCCGCAGGGGCACTTCTACCTGGATCCCATCCTGCGGCGCGATGACGGCACGCATTCCCTGGTCGAACAGACCGTGGTGACGGAACCTCGGCCGTCGCTGGATCTGGCCCGGCTGCTTCGCTGAAAGGAGCTGTCGCTATCCCGCACCTCCAGCAACGAAGGGCCCGCCATTCCCTCAAGCCGGTTAGGTGTTCGTAACCCTGGCAGCGTAGATAGTCCTGGAGCAGTTTCCAGCTCAGTTCGTAGGTAGGTTCAAACGCCTGAATGACGCCCTGCTTTTTAACGTGAAAATTATGGCAGTGGGCCGTCCAGACCGCCTCTGGGAGAGAGTCGTCCTCTCTCAGTGCCGCGCAAACACTTCTTCTAGCGTTTGAGCTTCCAGCACATTCTCGCCCCATCTTTCCAGTTCATCGGTGGTAGCGTCATAGAGTCTTTGCTTTGTCTCCGGATCAAGCACGCCAAAGCGGCGTTGAAGTTGTTTTGCCAGAAGGGCACGCTCGCCCTCCGCCTGGCCCTGTAAAATCCCCTGCTGAATGCCTTCATCCCGCGCTCGTCCAACGATGCCGGTCATAACATTACTCTCCTGTGGGAATCTCTGTTCATATTCCATACGTTCATTATC
>NZ_VYJH01000017.1:0-37141 GCF_008709855.1 Halospina sp. K52047b
GAGAGATGCGTATTCTACACCCTGCGCCGTGAGCGTCAACACGTTTTAAAGCTCCCCTGGCACAGTGTTTCGGTTTCCACGTATCCAGGCGTAACAGGGGCTTTTTTTAGCCCTGGTCGCTGGCCCCGAATGCCGCCTTCAGCGCGGTTCGATAGCGCTCCGCATTCTCCACGTAATGCGCCGCGCTGTATTCCAGCATGGCCTTGTGCTCGTCACTCAGGGTGCGCTTGATGGCGCCGGGCGAGCCCACAACCATGGAACCATCCGGCACCTCCATACCTTCCGGGATCAGCGTATTCGCCCCAATCAGGCAGTACCTGCCAATGCGCGCCCGGTTCAGGACCACCGCATTGATACCGATCAGGCTGTAATCGCCCACTTCACAGCCGTGGAGCATGGCCTGGTGGCCCACCGTAACGCCACGACCCAGAGTGAGCGGCAGGGATGGATCAGTATGGAGCACGGCCCCATCCTGCACATTACTGTCCTCGCCGATGGTCATCAGTTCATTGTCGCCGCGGATAACGGCGTTGAACCAGACGCTGCTGCGTGCCTCAAGCAGAACAGAGCCAATAATGGTGGCGTTGTCGGCGATAAAGTGACCGTCGCCGCGGATTTCAGGCCGGCGGTCTTCCAGTTCGTAGATCATTCTCACCCCTCGCGTGGTGGCTTTGTTATATCAATGGCGGCATCAAAGGCCATGTTCAGGCATTCCACCAGAATGATGGCGGACAGACCCCAGATGTCATGCTCCTGCCAGCGGTAGCACGGCACGTACAAGCGCCAGTCGTGGAAACTGATCTCATCCGTCCGGCTGCGACGGTCATCCAGAAGCCACCGCACGGGCACCTGGAAAACGGTTTCCACCTCTCCCGGTTCGGCGCAATAGGGATAGGTTTCCGGAACAAGCCCCACATAGGGCGTCACCAGAATGCCGTGACGGGAGACCACCTGGCTCAGTTCGCCCAGCAGCTCCACCCGCTCGGGAGGCAACCCGACCTCTTCATGGGTTTCACGCAGCGCTGTAGCTTCAGGCCCCGCATCCTCCTCACTGGCCATGCCGCCGGGAAACGCGACCTGACCGCTGTGGGGGCCATTGCGGGCGGCCCGGCGCGTCAGAACAATCTCCGGATCCCGCGCGTTCGTAATGGGAACCAGCACACTGGCGCGCGGATAGGCCAGCGGCAGCGCCCTGGGCCGATATTGACTGAACCGTTGCAGAAGATCCTGTTTCAAAGGTGTGACCCCGAGTTCCCGATCGTATTCGACATTATGAGATAATGCGGGTGGCCGCAATGGCCGCCGCATCAACCAGTGGCGCCGGCCCGCCGAAAAGGGTCGGAAACAGAAGATGGCCAGGAGACGGGCATGCAGTACTGCAGCAGCTGCGGGGCAAACGTGGAATTCCGGATTCCCGAAGGTGATGACCGGGAGCGCCACGTGTGCCACAACTGCGGCACGATTCACTACATCAACCCACGGATCGTGGCGGGGACGATTCCGGTCTGGGAAGACCGGATCCTGCTGTGCCGGCGCGCGATCGAGCCCCGCTATGGGTTCTGGACGCTACCGGCGGGATTCATGGAGAACGGCGAGACCACCACGGAAGCCGCCATCCGTGAAACCCTCGAGGAGGCCGAGGCCCGCGTGGAACTGGACGGCCTCTACACCGTCCTCAACGTGCCGCACATCGACCAGGTACACATGTACTTCCGTGCCCGCCTGATCGATGGCCAGTTCGGAGCCGGCGCGGAATCACTGGAAACAGCCCTCTTCCGGGAAAGCGAGATTCCGTGGGAAGAGCTCGCCTTCCCCACTGTCACCGAGAGCCTGAACCGCTACTTCCGCGACCGCAACGCCGCTGATGCCCAATACGGTGTGGTGGTGGATGACATCCGGAGACGCCTCGAGCGCAACGGCTGAGCGCTCAGAAGTCCTCCATCCGATAGACCTCGTAGGCCGGCTCCTCGTAGGGATGCCCGGCCTTCATGGCCCTGATGACGGCACGGATCAGGTCCTCCTCGCAAACCAGCTCAACCCGGTACTCAGGAACCGTCTCAATCTGCCCCTGATGACCGAGAAACGGCTGACTGCCATCCATGGGACGGAACTGCCCCTGACCCTTCGTCTGCCAGCAGCAGCTGTCGTAGTTCCCGATCCGACCACCGCCAGCGGCAAAGACCGCGGTCTTGGTCTGCTCCAGATAATCCTCCGGAACGAAGAAACAGATCTTGTACATACGTGCCTCCCGAGAGCCCTGAAAGTTAACCACAGAATCTGTGGAAAACTCTGTGAACAATTTATGGGAACAGCCTCTGAAACCGCTCAGTGACGGGCTCAGCCTCTCATTGATGAGATTTTCACCGAAACCCGATAGTTCTTTATTTTCAGATAGTTACGAATATTGAACACTTATTCGGCAGTTCGATTCAGCTTGCTATCTAAACCCGCCTGAATCGATACTCCAATGTGAATAACGATGCTGTGTCAAGGCCTTAACCGACCCATTTACGGGCATTACGGAACAATCTGAGCCAGGCACCGTCCTCGCCCCAGTTATCCGGATACCAGCTGCACTGAACCGACCGGAACACCCGCTCCGGATGGGGCATCATGATGGTGGCCCGACCGTCTTCGGAACAGAGCCCGGTAACCCCTTCCGGGGAGCCGTTGGGGTTATGCGGGTAGTGTTCCGTCGGGCGCCCGTAATGGTCAGCGTACCGCAGAGCCACCTGGTTGCCTTCCCGGAGCCCCCGCAGATCCGAGCCGTTACGGAACTCGGTCATGCCCTCGCCGTGAGCCACCGCAATGGGCAGCCGTGAGCCCGCCATGCCCTGGAAAAAGGCGGAGCGGGATTCCGGCACTTCCACCATAACGGTGCGCGCCTCAAACTGTTCCGAACGGTTACGCACAAAGCGCGGCCAGTGCCCGGTTCCGGGAATCAGCTCCCGCAGCTCCGCCAGCATCTGGCAGCCGTTGCAGACTCCCAGGGAGAGCGTGTCCCCACGCTCGAAGAACGCCTGGAACTGGGCCCGGGCACGCTGATTGAACAGGATGGACTTGGCCCAGCCACCGCCGGCCCCAAGCACATCACCGAAGGAGAAGCCACCGCAGGCCACCATGACGTGGAACTCATCCAGGGTCATCCGGCCGGAGAGGATGTCGCTCATGTGCACATCCACCGTATTGAACCCGGCCCGGTCGAAGGCCGCCGCCATCTCCACCTGGCCATTGACGCCCTGCTCCCGCAGCACGGCCACGGACGGTCGCGCCCCTGTGTTCACCAGCGGCGCGGTGATGTCCTCGCCGGGATCAAAGCTGAGATCAACATGGAGACCGGGATCGGCATCATCCGCCAGGGTCTCGAACTCCTCATCGGCACAGTCACTGTTGTCCCGGATGGCCTGCATGCGATAGCTGGTCTCGGCCCATTTCTGCGCCAGTTCCGCGCGACCACGGTCAATGAGCGCTTCGCCCTGGAAACTGAAGGTCAGCCTCTGGTCCGAAGCCGGCGCCCCGATCATGGCGATATGACTGGAAAGCCCGGCTTCCTCCATGGCCGCCAGGACCGCACTCACATTGTCGCGCGCCACCTGGATCACCGCGCCCAGCTCCTCGTTGAACAGCTCGCGCACCAGATGGCTGCTGTCTTCCAGCAGTGAATCCAGGGTGATCCGGAGACCGGTGCGGCCGGCAAAGGCCATCTCGCAGAGCGTGGTGAACAGCCCGCCATCAGAGCGGTCATGATAGGCCAGCAGCAGTCCCCGGCGATTCAGCGACTGGATGGTCTCGAAGAAGCCCCGCAGCTGTTCCGGCTTCTCCACGTCCGGCGCCACCGCACCCATGGCGCCATAGGCCTGCGCCAGGGCCGAGCCGCCCAGCCGGTTCCGGCCCTCACCCAGATCGATCATGATGAGTTCGGTGGGGCCCTGGTCGGTCCGCAGTTCCGGCGTCAGCGTTCTACGGACGTCATCCACCGGCGCAAAGCCCGTGGTCACCAGCGACAGGGGCGAGGTGACGCTGCGCGATTCGCCCTCCTGTGACCAGACCGTCTTCATGGAAAGCGAATCCTTGCCCACGGGGATCGTGATTCCCAGCTTCGGGCACAGATCCATTCCGACGGCGCGCGCCGTCTCGTAAAGATTCTCATCCTCGCCGGGGTGGCCTGCGGGCGCCATCCAGTTGGCGGACAGGCTGATCCGGGTAATATCCCCGATGGGCGCTGCCGCCAGGTTGGTCAATGCCTCGCCCACCGCCAGGCGCCCGGAAGCCGGCGCGTTGATGCAGGCCACCGGCGGCCTCTCGCCCATGGCCATGGCCTCACCGGTGTAGCCCTCGAAACTGCTGGCGGTCACCGCCACGTCCGCCACCGGCACCTGCCAGGGCCCGACCATCTGGTCACGGGCCACCTGGCCGGTAATGGAACGGTCACCAATGGTGATCAGGAAACTCTTGGACGCCACAGCGGGAATCCGCAGCACCCGATCAATGGCCTCGTCCGGATTCAGCGCTTCACTGTTGAACACCGGCTTGGTGAAGCTGGCCCGCTTCACGTCACGGTGCATGCGCGGCGGCTTGCCGAACAGCACCTGCATGGGCAGGTCCACGGCATTGTTGTCGAAATAGGCATCATGGACAGCCAGATGCGGCTCTTCCACGGCATCGCCGACCACCGCGTAGGGGCAGCGTTCCCGGCGGCAGATGGCATCGAATCGATCCAGATCGTCCGCCGCCACGGCCAGCACATACCGCTCCTGGGCCTCGTTGCACCAGATCTCCAGTGGCGACATGCCGGGTTCCGCATTGGGCACTTCACGCAGCTCAAACCGGCCGCCGCAGCCGCCGTCCTTCACCAGCTCAGGCAGGGCATTGGAGAGCCCGCCAGCGCCCACGTCATGGATAAACGCGATGGGATTGCCCTCGCCCATCTGCCAGCAGCGGTCAATCACTTCCTGGCAGCGGCGCTGCATCTCCGGGTTCTCACGCTGGACGGATGCAAAATCCAGGTCTTCCGCGCTGGCCCCGGAATCCATGGAGGAAGCGGCACCGCCACCCAGCCCGATCAGCATGGACGGGCCACCCATCACAATCAGCCGTGATCCGGCCAGGATCGCATCCTTGTGGACATGGTCCTCGCGGATGTTGCCGAGACCGCCGGCGATCATGATGGGCTTGTGATAGCCACGGTACTCCACCCCGTTCACACCCGGCACCTTCTGCTCAAAGGTGCGGAAATACCCGGTCAGGTTCGGGCGGCCGAACTCGTTATTGAAGGCCGCTCCCCCAACGGGGCCGTCCAGCATGATCGACAGCGGCGAGGCCATGCGCCCGGGCCGGCCGGGACTGTCTTCCCATGGCTGCTCAAAGCCGGGAATCTGAAGGTTCGAGGTGGTGAAGCCGGTCAGACCCGCCTTGGGCTTGCCACCCAGGCCGGTCGCGCCCTCGTCCCGGATCTCACCACCAGACCCCGTGGCCGCGCCCGGATGCGGCGAGATGGCCGTGGGATGGTTATGGGTCTCAACCTTGGCCAGGATGTGGATCGGTTCGCTGTGATAGCGGTAGCGCTGGGAAGAGGGATCCGGATAGAACCGCTGACCCTGAGCGCCCTCAATCACCGCCGCATTGTCCCGATAGGCGGAAAGCACCCCGTTGCCCCCCACTTCGTGGGTATTACGGATCATGTCGAACAGCGAGCGATCCTGCTCCACGCCGTCAATGGACCAGGAGGCATTGAAGATCTTGTGGCGGCAGTGCTCCGAGTTCGCCTGGGCGAACATCATCAGCTCCACGTCCGTGGGATCACGCTCCAGGCCGGCAAAGGACTCGGCCAGATAATCGATCTCATCCTCCGCCAGAGCCAGCCCGAGGCGTTCATTGGCCTCCGCCAGCGCGGCACGACCTTCCGCCTGCACCGGCACGGCCTCCAGCGGCTTCGGCGCCTCTTCGTCGAACAGCAGCTCCGCGCCGGCCATTTCATGGAAGACCCTTTCGGTCATACGGTCGTGAAGCAGCGCCGCCAGCGCCTCGCGTTCAGCCAGTTCCAGCTTGCGGCCGGCCCGCAGGTAAAAGGCCGTGCCGCGCTCAACCCGGCGGACCTTCGTCAGACCGCAGTTGTGCACGATATCCGTGGCCTTGCTGGACCATGGCGAAATCGTGCCGGGCCGCGGCACCACAAGGAAGAGCACCCCGTCCACTGCCTCCGCCTGGGCCCTGGGCCCGTAGGTCAGCAGACGGTTGAGGACATCCAGGCCACTGCTGTCGAGCTCGGCATCCAGGTCCACAAAGTGCATGAATTCAGCGTAGAGTGACTCGATGGCAGGGCAGGTCGCCTGTACCCGCTGCATCAGCCGTTCTCTGCGAAAGGCGGAAAGGGCCGGGGCGCCGCGAAGTTCCAGCATGGGTCTATGAGCCTCGTTGATGGGCCGGGATTCAGGTAGGTTCTGAGGAGCGCGTATCATACTCAAATCGACGGACAGGATACAGGGGCAAATGACGGATGAACGGTTGTGACAGGGCCATCAACCCATGTCCGTTTTTTAACGTAGAATAGAGTATGTTTCCATCTTTGCCGGACGGGACAATGCGCAGCAGTAACCCCAAGCGCCCGGGTCTCGAACCCGGTCTGGCAGTACGTCTGGCGGCGCCGGCCATCCTGGCACTGGTGCTTACGGCCTGCTCCCAGCCCACCACACTGGACCGCATCAACCAGGAGGGCGTGCTCCATGTGGTGATGCATCCCGCCTCCACGGTCTATTACGAGGAGAACGGCGAGCCCTCGGGGTTTGAATACGAACTGGTGCGGCGTTTTGCCGATTCACTGGGCGTGGAACTGCGCGTGGAGGTGGTGGATGACTTTCCCGAGCTCTATCAGCGCCTGGACGAACACCATACCCACCTGGCTGCCTCGGGCCTGGCGCTGACCCCGGAACTCCGCCGCCGTTACCGCCACGGTCCGGTCTACGACCGGAGCCGGCCGGTCGTTGTCTATAACGCCGACGTGGATCGCCCCCACACACCAGCGGACCTCATCAGCATGGATATCGCAGTGCGGGCCGGCAGCGCCGCCGAGCAACAGCTGGAACGGATCCGCGAAACCCTGCCGGAGCTGGCCTGGCAGTCGGAAAGCAACCAGGACCCAACTGAGCTCCTTCACCGGGTCAACAAGGGTGAACTGGATGCCACCGTGATCAACAGCCGTGAACTGGAAAACAACCAGGTTTTCTTCTCCAGCGTGCGGGACGGACTGGCACTGAGCAGCCCGCGCCCCGTGGGATGGCTGCTCCCCCCCGAAGGCGACGGCTCACTCATGCAGGCAGCCCGCGATTACTTTCAGAAGATCCGCGCCAACGGCACACTCGCCCAATTCGAGGAGCGATTCTTCGGCCACCTGGACCGCCTGGATTACGTCGGCGCGAAAACCTTTACCACCCACCTTGAAAACCGGCTTCCGGACTACCGTGAGACCTTCAGGAAAGCCGCCAGCGCCCATGATCTGGACTGGCGCCTTCTGGCCGCCATCGGGTACCAGGAATCCCACTGGGAACCGCGGGCTGTTTCGCCCACCGGCGTGCGCGGACTGATGATGCTGACCCTGGACACAGCCGCCCTGATCGGCGTCAAGAACCGGCTGGACCCGGAAGCCTCCATCTGGGGCGGCGCCCGTTTCTTCCGGCGCCTGCACAACCGCATTCCCGACAACATCACCGAGCCGGACAGGACCTGGTTCGCACTGGCCGCCTACAACGTTGGTTACGGCCACCTCCAGGACGCCCGCCGCCTGGCCCGCAGGGACGGCAGCAACCCCGACCGGTGGCTGGACGTCAAGGAATACCTGCCACTGCTCGCCCAGCGCAAGTACTACACCCAGACACGATACGGCTACGCCCGTGGCTATGAGCCGGTTCTCTACACCCAGAATATCCGCCGCTATTACGACGTTCTGAAATGGATGTTCCCGGGAGAGGATACTTCCGTGGCGATGACCGAAAACGGGGTGGAATCCCCTCTGGAGGACCCCGAGGAGCAGCCCTCCCGGCCCCGGAAAACCAGGGAGCAGACCGCATCCGGCGACCAGCGCCGGGAGCTGCGCCGCGTCTCCCCCCTCCTCTAGCGGCCTCAGTCCGTGGGCAATCCGTCATCCGGTGTCATGGCCAGCGCCTTCTCAATGTGCGAGTGGCTGTACCCCTTCTGCGCCAGGAAACGCCCCTGCCGCCCCTTCTCCTTCCACTCCGCCGGTGCCTCTGGCCCGAAACGCTTCTGACGCTGTTCCAGCGCCATATTCACCCAGTCATCCTCCGCCAGGGCGGTCAGCGCCTGACTGTCCCCGCTGACACCACGCTGCTCCAGCTCGGAGCGGATCCGCAGTGGCCCGTAACCCGCCTCGATCCGCTGCCGGCTGAAGGACTCCGCAAACCGTTCGTCGCTCTGCCATCCCTCACCGGCCAGCTCATCCAGAACCTCCGCCAGTAGCTCCCCACTCTCCGCCGCCCTCTCCAGCTTGCGCCAGAGCTCCAGCCGACTGTGCTCCCGCCGCGCCAGAAGCTTCATGGCGCGCTCCCTGAGGTACTGCCTGTCATCACTCATATCACCACCCGCCCAATAGGCTGACGCCATTTCTGTGTGCTAATTTTAACGACCTGATTCCAACCACCTGCCCGAACTTGCCGGGCGGGCTTTTTCGGCATTAAAGGACACTCATCATGGCCGGCTTTCTGAAACAGTTCTTCAAACCCAGGCAACCCACAAGCGCCGCCGAACAACCGGAGCCTCAGGCCAGAACGGCCACACCGGAACGCCCGGCCCCGGACCCCGATATCGTAGCCAAAGCCACAACCACCGGCGAACTCGAAACACTGGCGACCCAGGGCGAAACCGCTGCCATCCGTCGTGAAGCCATTGGCCGCATCCAGGACACCGAGGCGCTTGAGCGCATCAGCCGCGCCCTCAAGGGCCGGGACAAGGGCGCCTTCCAGGCCGCGCGCCGCAAACTGCGCGAACAGCGTGAGCAGGCCGAAGCCGAAGAGGCCCGCCAGGCTGACATAGAACGGATTCTCCAGGACATCGAGGAACTGGCCACCACCCAGGATACCAAGCTCTACCAGGCACGGCTCGACGCTCTCGTCAGCCGTTGGGGCAGTATCAGCGGCACAATCGAAAGTGCCCAGACACAACGATACGAAGCCAGCCTCGCCCGGTGCCGGGAGCGGGCACAGGCCATCGCCAACGAGGAGGCCCAGGCCCGGGCCGAACAGGAACAGGCGCAGGAGCAGCAGGGTGCGGTGGAAACCCTGGCGGCCACGGCTGCGCAGCTTGCCTCGGCATGGCCCGAAGAAGGGGCAAACCTCTCCTCACTGGACGCCATGATCAAGACCCAGCGCAACCGCTGGGAGCAGGCCACCGCCAACCGGACGCCCGACACCGAGCTGAAAGCGCGCTTTGAACGACTGATGGCGCAGCTGGAAGCCTACCATCAGGCACTCGGCACCTGGCAGCAGCACGAAGCGCAGCTGGAGCAGGCCCTGCAGGAAAAAGATACTGCCACCGTCGAGGCCACCCTGACAGCCGTCAACTGGCCTGAAGGCTTCCCCGCGCCGCCAGCGCTGACCCGAGCACGCAAACACAGGGATGGGGAGGCCAGATCCACCTCCGAACCGCAGCAGGATGCGCCCAGCATGGACACCGGTGAGCTCAGCCGTACTCTGGACGCCCTGGAACAGAGCCTGGAACAGCAGCAGCTCAAGCCCTCACGGGAGCATTTCCGGGAGGCCCAGAAGCTCCAGGACCAGCTGCCGGAAAAGGAAGCCCGCCAGCACCAGGCCCGGATCACCCGGCTCGGCCGTCAGCTCCAGGAGCTGCGGGACTGGCTCGGCTTTGCTGCCCGGCCCAAGCTGGAATCGCTGTGCGAGCAGATGGAATACCTGGCCGACCAGCCCATGGAACCCGAAGCCAAGGCCGAACACATCCAGGATCTGAAGCAGCAATGGTATGACCTGGGTGGCACACCGGACCAGCAGCTGTGGCAGCGCTTCAAGGAGGCCACGGACCGTGCCTACGAGCCGTGCCACCAGTACTTCAACGAGAAGAAGCGCCTCAAGGAAGCGAACCTTGAGAAACGCCAGTACATTGTCGAACAGCTCCAGGAATTCGTGGATAACCTTGACTGGGCCGGCTGCGACTACAAGGCCGTCGACCGCATCCAGCGCACCGCCCGGCGCGAGTGGAGCGACGCCAAACCCGTGGACTACCGCGCCAACCGTCCACTCCAGAAACAGTTTGACCGGTTGATCAAGACGCTGAACGCGGGCCTCGAGCAAGAACGCGAACGTAACGATGCCCTGAAGCGGGATGTTGTTGAGCGGGCCGAGGCCCTGGTCGAGCATGAACCGCTGCGCGAGGCCACCGAAGGCGCCAAGGCCCTGCAGAAGGAATGGGAGGCCATCGGCATCACCCACCAGCAGGAGGACCGCCGTCTCTGGAAAGCGTTCCGCAGCGCCTGCGACCGGATCTTCGCGCGCCTGAGTGAAGAACGCGAAGCGCGCGACGAAGCATTCAATGCGGCCGCCGACGAGGCCGAAAAGCTCATCCGCCAGCTCCAGGATGTGGACCCGACGGAAACGGCCCCCGGCGAGCTGGAACAGTTCCGCAAAGCCTTCCGGGCACTGGAACTCCCCCGGGACCGTGCAAACGCCCTCGCCGACCGTTTCAACAAGGCCATGGACGGCGTTCAGGAGCAGCAGATGAGTGCTCTGCGCGCCCAGCGTTACCAGCAGTGGCTAGCGGCCCTGGACCAGCATCAGTCCGGTGAAGCACCTGGCCCGGAAAGCTTCCGTCACCCACCCATGCCTTTGGAGCAGGCGACCCAGGAGACGGATACCGCCAGCCAGGCCCGGGCGCTGTGCATCCGGGTGGAGATCGTATCCGGCGCCGCCACTCCGCCGGAGGACCAGGCCCAGCGCATGGCCCTGCAGGTCAGTCGGCTCAATGAGGGGATGAAGAGTGAGCAGAGTCTGGAGTCGCAGGAGGATGAGCTGGACAGTCTGCTGGCGACCTGGTGCGAGCTGGATGCCGGGGACGGCCTGACTCCGGAGCATTACCAGCGGCTGAGGGAGGCCCTGAAGCACTGGTTCCTGCGCAGCGAGGATGACGCGGCCGCTGCTCAGGAGTGAGCGCATCCGCCAATGGTTTTGATGGGTGGCGCCATTAACCCGGGAATGGTGTGCCGCTATCGTGCCTTTGGACTTTGACACGAGCATGAAAGCGGATTGCTGGGTGAGAGGTGGGGAGTGCTTTCCGGGAATCGCCACAAGTACATCCATGTAGGCTGCGCGGTGGCCATCCATGGCCACCGAGCTTCCCTCCAAGCACTCCCCACCTCTCACCCTCCGGGCTTACAGCTGAATCAAACCCCAACAGCACAGAGACTCTGAAATGACGGAAGAAGCCTACATTTACGACGCCGTGCGTACACCCCGCGGCCGGGGCAAGGCCGACGGCGCCCTGCACGAGGTCAAGCCAGTCACCCTGCTCGGCCAGACCCTGACGGCCCTGCAGCAGCGGACCGATTTGGACACCAGCCTGGTGGACGACATTGTTATGGGCTGCGTGACCCCCATCGGTGAACAGGGGGCGGACATCGCCAAGACCGCCGCGCTGGCCGTGGACTGGGCCGAATGCGTTCCCGGCGTCCAACTCAACCGCTTCTGTGCCTCCGGGCTGGAGGCGGTGAACCTGGCGGCGATGAAGGTACGCTCGGGATTTGAAGATCTCGTAGTGGCCGGCGGCGTGGAATCCATGTCGCGCGTGCCCATGGGCTCGGATGGCGGTGCCTGGGCCACGGATCCGGAGACGAACCTGCACACCGGTTTCATGCCCCAGGGCATTGGCGCGGATCTGATCGCCACCATCGAGGGTTTCTCCCGCCAGGACGTGGATAATTTCGCCGCGGAATCCCAGCGCAAGGCGGCCGAGGCCTGGGAAAAGGGTTACTTCAGGAAATCCGTGGTGCCGGTGAAGGACAGGAATGGCCTGGTCATCCTGGACCGCGACCAGCACGTGCGCCCCGGCACCACCGCCGAGGCACTGGGCCAGCTCAAGCCCTCCTTCCAGCAGATGGGCGAGATGGGCTTCGATGCGGTGGCGCGTGAGCGGTACCACTACGTGGAGAAGATCAACCACGTCCACACACCGGGCAACTCCTCCGGCATTGTGGACGGCGCGACCGCCATGCTGATTGGCAATGAAGCGCGCGGGAAAGAGCTCGGCCTGAAACCAAGGGCGAAGATCATCGCCACGGCGGTGACCAGCACCGACCCGACCATCATGCTCACCGGCCCGGCCCCGGCCTCGCGTAAGGCACTGGAAAAAGCCGGCATGACGCCGGACCAGATTGACCTCTTCGAGGTGAACGAGGCCTTCGCCGCCGTGGTCATGCGCTTCCAGCGCGAGCTGAACGTTCCGGACGAGAAGGTGAACGTCAACGGCGGCGCTATCGCCATGGGCCACCCGCTGGGCGCCACCGGCGCCATGATCCTGGGCACCCTGCTCGACGAACTCGAGCGCCGGGACCAGCGCTTCGGCCTCGCCACGCTCTGCGTCGGCGGCGGCATGGGCATCGCCACCATCATTGAACGGGTTTGAAGGGCAGGACGAACACCATGACGGCAATCAACTACGAGATCGACAACGACGGCATCCTGACCCTGACCATCGACATGCCGGGGCAGTCCGCCAACACCATGAACGCCGCCTTCCGCGAGGCGCTCACCGAGACCGTGCAGAAGGTCGAGGGCGACGCGGATAGGATCAGCGGCATCATCATCACCTCCGCCAAGGACACCTTTTTCGCCGGTGGCGACCTGAACGAGCTGATCCAGGTCACCAACGACAACGCGGAGGAGTTCTTCAACACCATCCTCTCGCTCAAGGCCCAGATGCGGAAGCTGGAGACCCTGGGCAAGCCGGTGGTTGCGGCCATCAACGGCACCGCCCTGGGCGGCGGCTACGAGCTCTGCCTGGCCAGTCACCGGCGCATCGTGCTGGATGACGCCAGCATCAAGATCGGCCTGCCGGAAGTTACCCTGGGCCTGTTGCCCGGCGGTGGTGCCTGCGTGCGCCTGCCCCGGCTGCTCGGTCTGGAAAAGGCCTTCCCCTACCTGATGGAAGGCAAGCAGATCGACCCGCAGACCGCCCTGAAGGAAGGCATGGTCGACGATCTGGCTTCCTCCCAGGAGGAGCTGCTGAAGAAGGCACGGGACTGGATCAAGGCCAACCCGGAAAGCAGGCAGCCCTGGGACCAGAAAGGTTTCAAGATTCCCGGTGGTGGCCCCACCCATCCAGCCATGGCTCAGCGCCTGGCGATTGCCCCGGCCATGCTCAAGGACAAGACCAAGGGTTGCTACCCGGCGCCCGAACGCATCATGGCGGCGGCCGTGGAAGGCGCCAGCGTGGACGTGGACACGGCGGATCGCATCGAAGCCCGGTACTTCACCGAGATCACCTGCAGCCAGGTGGCCAAGAACATGATCCACACCTTCTGGTTCGGGCTGAACGCCATCAAGGCAGGCGGCAGCCGCCCGGACGCGCCGGAGAAATCGAAGGTGAAGAAGGTGGGCATCCTGGGAGCCGGCATGATGGGCGCGGGCATCGCCTACGTCAGCGCCAACCGCGGCATCGAGGTGGTGCTGAAGGACGTCTCCACCGAGAACGCCGAGAAGGGCAAGGCCTACTCGGACAAGCTGCTGGCCAAGAAGGTCTCGCGCGGCCAGCTGGATGAAGCCGGCAAGCAGAAGGTTCTGGACCGTATCAAGGCCACCGGCAACGCGGACGACCTGGCCGGCTGCGACCTCATTATCGAGGCGGTATTCGAGGACAGCGACCTGAAGGCCAGGGTGACCCAGGAAGCGGAGCCGCACCTGGCCGAAAACGGCATCTTCGCCTCCAACACCTCCACCATTCCCATCACCCAGCTGGCAAAGGCTTCCGCCAATCCGGAGAAGTTCATCGGCCTGCACTTCTTCTCCCCCGTGGACAAGATGCCACTGGTGGAGATCATCAAGGGCGAGCAGACCGACGACGAGACCCTCGCGAAAGCGTTCGACTACGTCATGCAGATCAGCAAGACACCGATCGTGGTCAACGACAGCCGGGGCTTCTTCACCTCGCGGGTCTTCGGCACTTTCGTCAACGAGGGCATCACCCTGCTCTCTGAGGGTTTCCACCCCGCCTCCGTGGAGAACGCGGGTCTGCTCGCGGGCATGCCCGTGGGGCCGCTGGCCATCTGCGACGAAGTGAGCCTGACGCTGACCCAGCACATCCGGGACCAGTCGAAGAAGGATACCGAAGCGGCGGGCGGCACCTGGGACCCGCATCCGGCCGAGGCCGTGATCGATGCCATGGTCGATCAGCACGGCCGTAAGGGCAAAGCCGCCGGCGCCGGCTTCTACGAATACCCTGAAAACGGGAAGAAATACCTCTGGCCGGAACTCGAGAACCTTTACGTGGACCAGGACAAGGCCCGCAACGCGGACCTGACCCTGCTCAAGGAGCGGCTGCTGTTCATCCAGGCCATCGAGACGGTGCGCTGCCTGGAGGAGAACGTGCTGATGGAGGTGCGCGACGCCAACATCGGCTCCATCTTCGGCATCGGCTTCGCCGCCTGGAGCGGGGGCGCGCTGCAGTACATCAACCAGTACGGGCTGCAGGCGTTCACCGAGCGCGCGGATGAGCTGGCGGACCGCTTCGGCGAACGATACCGGCCACCGGAGCTGCTGCGCGAGCATGCCGCAAAGCACCAGTATTTCGAATGAGCCACACCCCGACCAGTTCCGGCTGGTCGGGCTCCCCTCCCTCCCCTACAATTCAGTGTCGAGGCATAGTATGGTGACTGAGACCACCTGATCAGGAGCAACGGCAACCTTGCGTATCCAAACCTTTCCTATTCTGTTCCTGGTGCTGGCGCTTCTGGTTACCTGCGCGGCACAGGCCAATCTCCAGACCAAACGCGACTACCAGGCGGTTGAGCCCACGGCCGACCAGGCTCGCGCCAATATCCTCATCGCACGCCAGCTCCAGTTCGGCCATTTCAAGGAGCAGGACATCGACGACGAGCTGGCCTCCGAGACCCTCGATGCCTACCTCGACCAGCTGGATGGCCAACGCCTCTACTTCACCCAGGGCGACATCGACCAGTTCGAGACCTACCGCGACTCCATGAAGCGCGCGCTGACATCCGGCAATCTCGAGCCCGCATTCCGTATCTACAACCATTTCCAGCAGCGGACCATCCAGCGCCTGGAATACATTCTTTCCCTGCTGGAAAAAGGCATCGATAATTTCAGCTTCGATGAGGACGACCGTTACCGGCTCGACCGCAGCGACGCCGACTGGGCAGCCAGTGTGGAGGAGCTGGACGAACTCTGGCGGGATCGTATCCGCAACGCCGTCCTGAGCATGCGACTGGACGGCCAGCCGGATGAGGCGATCAGGGAAACCCTGACACGCCGCTACGAAAGCCAGCTGGACCGGGCCTACGACGCCCGCAGCGAAGATGCCTTCCAGCAGTGGATGAATGCCTTTGCCGGGCTCTGGGATCCGCACACCCAGTACCTGTCGCCACGCACCTCCGAGAACTTCGACATCAACATGAGCCTGTCCCTGGAAGGCATCGGTGCAGTGCTCCAGTCCGAAGACGGCTATACCAAGGTCTCCCGGATCGTGCCCGGTGGGCCTGCTGCCGACGAAGGTTCCCTGGGTGCCGCGGACCGGATCGTGGGCGTCGCCCAGGAAGATGAAAAAATGAAGAACGTCATCGGCTGGCGCCTGAGTGAGGTGGTGGACCTGATCCGGGGGCCCAAGGGCTCGAAGGTCCGGCTCGAGGTCATCCCGGCCGGTACCCAGAACGACATGAACACCCACGAGATCACCATTGTCCGGGACGAGGTGAAACTCGAGGAACAGTCCGCACAGAGCGATATGATTGAAATGGAGAACGGCGGCGACCCGTGGCAGCTGGGCGTCGTCGACATCCCCACCTTCTACGCGGACCTCAAGGCCGCCCGCCAGGGCGACAAGAACTACCGCAGTACCACCAGGGACGTCCGGGCGCTTCTCGAGGACCTGAAGTCCGACGGCATGGACGGACTTGTGATCGACCTGCGCGGCAACGGCGGCGGTGCCCTCTCGGAAGCCAACCAGCTGGTGGGCCTGTTCATCGAGAGTGGCCCCACCGTCCAGGTCCGTGGCCCGGATGGTTCAGTGCAGGTGTTCCAGGACGACGGTAACAACGTTGCCTGGGACGGCCCCGTAGTCGTACTCGTCAACAATCTCAGCGCCTCCGCCTCCGAGATCTTTGCCGGCGCCATGCAGGACTACGGCCGCGGCCTGATCGTTGGCGCCCAGACTTTCGGCAAGGGCACCGTTCAGGCCATACGGCCGCTGAACCACGGCCAGCTCAAGATCACCCAGTCCAAGTTCTATCGGGTCTCCGGTGCCAGCACCCAGAACCGGGGCGTAGTGCCGGATATTGAGATCGAGGACCGTATACAGCGCGAGAACGTGGCCGAGTCCGCCCTGGACGGTGCCCTGACGTGGGATGAGATCGACACTCTCGACTATCACCGCTACTTCGAATTCGGCGATGTACTGCAGACGATCACCAGGAAGCACGAGAAACGCTTCTCGGAGGTGCCGGAATACAAACTGCGCCAGCGCGAACTGGAACTGCTCAACGAACGCCGGGATCGGACCTGGGTCAGCCTCAATGCCGAAGAGCGGCGGGCCGAGCAGGAAGCCTTCCGCGACAAACAGCTCGCCATCGTTAACAAACGCCGCAAGCTGCAGGACGAGGAACCCTTCGACTCCTGGCAGGCGTACGAGGAGGATGCGGAATCCCGCCCGGCCATGGCCCGGCGCAGCGAACTGGCGGATGAAGGACCGGACTTTGTGGTGCGGGAAGCAGGCGCGATCCTCACCGATCTTCTGGCCCAGAGCCAACACTACGCCAGCATCTATCACGAAACTCCCGAAAAGGGAGCAGTGGCCGGCGAATAGAGCGGAGCAGGCGCCATGGCGAGCGACGACGAGAAATCCGAAGCGCTGGAAACCTTCCTCAAGGACTCTCTGCACGCCCTGGAGTCACTGGAAAAGGTTCAGGAGCTCGAAGACGAGGACCAGGACGGATCCAGCCCACAGGAAGGCACGGCATCAGAGCAGCGCACGGATGCCGATGGTGACGAGGAGCCGAACCTTCTCGACCGTCTGGCTGGCTACACCGGCTCCGCCTACAAGATTGCCCGGCGCACCACCGGCACCTCGCTCAAGGTGGGCCGAAAGCTCATGGGCAGCCAGGATCAGCTGCGCATGATGCTCGCCGCCGGTGAATCCCTGCGCGACCTGCGCGAGGTGGCCGGGCTCACTGTCAGCGACCTGGCCGAGTCCCTCAATCTCCGCGACAAAAGCCTGCTGGAAGCCGCCGAGGATGGCACCGCCGCCCTCCCCTTTGAACTCATCCTGCGCCTGGCGGCCGTACTGGCACGCAACGACCCAGTTCCGTTCATCCTCAGGTACACCCGCGCCTACAGCCCGGACACCTGGCGGGTACTCAACGACTGGGGCGTGGGCCGCCTGCCACTGCACTTCGAGCGCGAGCGCGAATTCATCAATATCTACCGGGGCCGCGACGAAGCCCGGGAACTCTCGGACGAAGGCTTCAAGCGCGTACTGGAGTTCACCCGCCAGTCATTCGAGATGTCCCTGCACTTCGTGGCCGAGGAAGAGGAGCGTCTCAACGAAGCCCTGGATGACCTGGAAGCCGAACGTGACGCCGCAAGGCAGGAAGGCCGGGAACCGGCCACGCCCAAGCGCGAACGGCGCCATCGCGGTCAGTCGCAGAAGCAAACCGAGGACAGCGCCACTTCCAGGACCGCCGGGAACCAATCCGGAAAGAGTAAGCAGAAGCAAAGCAGCAACAGCAGCAGAACGACGAGCGGCCAGTCCCGGAAAAAGACCGGCGGAAGCGGCCGTCAGTCAGGTGAGTGAATCCAGCGGCGTCACCTGATCCCCCGGCGCCTCACAGATCCCCTTCTCCGTCACAATCACATCCACCAGCGACGCTGGTGTCACATCGAACACCGGGTTGAAAACCGCCACTGAGTTCGGCGCCAGCCAACGCCTGCCGGAACGCCGCAGCTCCGTACCATCCCGCTCCTCGATCTCGATCCGATCCCCACTGGGTGTCTCCGCATCCAGGGTTGACGATGGCGCCACGACCATCATCCCCACACCATAGTGCCGGGCCAGGATCGCCAGCGGCAGGGTCCCGATCTTATTTGCTACATCCCCGTTCGCCGTAATCCGGTCCGCCCCAACCACGACCCAGTCCACTCTCCCCTGAGCCATCAGCGTCGCCGCCGCGCCGTCCACATTGAGCGAACAGGGCATCCCCTCGCGCTCACACTCCCAGGCTGTCAAACGCGCCCCCTGCAACCAGGGCCGAGTCTCATCCATATGCACACAGATAAGCGCACCGCGCTGAAACAGCTCCCGCACCACGCCCAGCGCCGTCCCCTGGCCCCCGGTAGCCAGCGCCCCGGTATTGCAATGCGTCAGCACCTGAACAGGCCTGTCACGCTCCCCCAGAATCCGATCCGCCCCGAGCACACCCATGGCCCGGTTCGCCTCCGCATCCTCCCGGTGAATGGCCAGCGCTTCCGCCTCAAGCATCGTTATAAGATCAGCCGAATCCGCCACCTGCGCGAGACAGCCACGCATCCGCTCCAGCGCCCAGACCAGATTCACCGCCGTCGGCCGCGCCTGCGCCAACCAATCCATGGTGGCACCCAGCCGCGAATACCAATCCGGTGCCTCCGCGCAACTGCGGGCAGCCAGAACCACCCCATAGGCCGCCGCAATCCCAATCGCCGGCGCCCCGCGCACCTGCATCTCATGGATCGCCCGGTACACCCCCTCGGCATCCGAATACGCCTGCCACACCTCCTCGGCCGGCAACAGCCGCTGATCCAACACCTCCAGCGCTTCGCCATGCCATCTCAGGGGGGTTACCTGACCATTAGTCATCAAACAGATTCCTCAATCAAAACGAACAAGCCGGAGCCGCAAGCGTCAGCGTAACCAGGGCGCCCCCGACCGGGAATGGGGGAGTGCTTTCCGGGAAGCTCTGGAGCCATGGATGGCGGAAGAGCAGCCTACAGGGACGTACTTGTGGCGGTTCCCGGAAAGCACTCCCCCATTCCTGGCCTCCAACAACGCCTCAGTCTGGTGACGGACCATGAACCTGGCGACAACCCCACCATGGGCCCCAAAGCCACCATCCGTTATACTTCCAAGTCTGAAGTCACAGACCGCAGCCCACAAGTCCCGGAAAGCTGCAACAATAACCAGACCCCTGAGACCCATGACCCAAACCATCGACCAACTCATCAGCGCCCGCTGGCTCCTGCCCATGACCGACCGGCAGGTCCTCGAACACCACAGCGTCGCCATCCAGGGCAACCAGATCCTCGACATCTGCCCCACGAACACCGCCCTGGAACGCTACCAGCCCAAAGAACATCGCGAACTCGGCGACCAACTGCTGATGCCCGGGCTCATCAATGCCCACGGTCACGCCCCAATGACCCTGCTTCGCGGCCTCGGCAACGACCTGCCGCTGATGGAATGGCTCCAGGACCACATCTGGCCCGCCGAAGGCCGCTTCGTGAACGAAGCCTTCGTGGCCGACGGCACCCAGCTCGCCATCGCAGAGATGCTGAGCACAGGGACCACCTGTTTCTCGGATATGTATTTCTTTCCCGAGACCATTGTGGAAACCGCCCAGCAGCACGGCATGCGCATCCAGTCCACCTTCCCGGTACTGGACATGCCAACCCAGTGGGGCAGCGGCCCGGAAGAATACATCCAGAAAGGGCTGGCCCTGCACGACCGCGTACGCAACAGCAACCTGGCCACCATCGCCTTCGGCCCGCACGCTCCCTACACCATTTCTGACGAACCACTGCGGCGCATCGCCACCCTGGCCGAGGAAGTCGATCTGCCCGTTCAGATCCACCTGCACGAGACCGCCGGGGAAGTGGATGACAGCATCCAGAACCACGGCCTGCGCCCCACCCGCCGACTGGCGGAACTGGGCCTGATCTCGCCGCGCACCCAGTGCGTGCACATGACCCAGGTGGACGATCACGACCTGAAGCTGCTGCAGGAAAGCGGCGCCCACGTGCTGCACTGTCCGGAAGCCAACATGAAGCTCGCCAGCGGCGCCTGCCCGGTGCAGCGCCTGCTGGATGCCGGCGTGAATGTAGGCCTGGGCACGGACGGCGCCGCCAGCAACAACAATCTGGACATGTTCGGCGAGATGCAGAGCGCCGCCCTGCTGGGCAAGCTCAGCACCCTTGAGGCCGGCGCCACGGACGCCTACAGCCTCCTGCGCATGGCCACCATCAACGGCGCGCAGGCTCTGGGCATCGACGACCGGGTGGGGACGCTTGAACCCGGCAAACAGGCGGACATGATCGCCGTGGACCTGGGCGATATCCTGGCACAGCCGGTCTACGACCCGATCCCGCATCTCGTCTACAACACCAACGGCCGCCAGGTTACCCATACGTGGGTCGCCGGCGAACCCCGGCTGATCGAGGGTGAGCTCCAGCGTATGGATCTTCACGGCCTGCGCGAGCGGGTCAACCAGTGGCAGCGCCACATCGCCGCAGCCGACCAGCACTGAGGACAGCGCCATGACCCCGAACGTCGACCAGAACGAAATCGCCAAATTCGATGCCATGGCCCAGCGCTGGTGGGACCCGGAAGGCGAATGCAAACCCCTGCATGAAATCAACCCGCTGCGCCTGGGCTACATCGAGCAGCACACCGGCAGCCTCAACGGCCAGACCGTGCTGGACGTGGGCTGCGGCGGCGGTCTGCTCAGCGAAGCCATGGCCCGCCGCGGGGCGACGGTGACCGGCATCGACCTGAGCCGGGAAGCCGTGGGCGTCGCTGACCTGCACGCGCTGGAAGCCGAGGTCACCGTGGATTACCGCGTGGAGGACGTGGAGGCGCTGGTGGAACAGGAAGCGGGCCGCTACGACACCGTCACCTGCCTGGAAGTCCTGGAGCACGTACCGGATCCGGCCGCCACGGTCGCGGCCTGTGCCCGCCTGCTCAAGCCCGGCGGCAGCCTGGTTGTCTCGACCATCAACCGCAACGCCAAGTCCTGGCTCTTCGCCAAGGTGGGCGCCGAATACGTGCTCAACCTTCTGCCCCGTGGCACCCATGAGTGGAAACGTTTCATCCGGCCTTCCGAGATGGACCGCCACTTCCGGCACGCGGGCATTGAGACCCGAGACACCACGGGCCTGACCTACAACCCGGTCACCGGCCAGTACCGGCTCGGGCGGGACATCGACGTTAACTACTTCATGCACGGCATCAAGCCGGAGGCCGACGCGTGAGCCGCTTCAGCGCCATCCTGTTCGACCTGGACGGCACCCTGCTGGATACCGCGCCGGACTTCATCTGGTGCCTGAACACCCAGCGTGCACGCCACAGCCTGCCCCAGCTGGACGAACACAGTATCCGGCGCGTGGTCTCCAACGGAGCCCGCGGGCTGGTTCAGCTCGGTTTCGGGCTGCGCCCCGGCGATCATGGCTACGACGACCGCCATGCCGAGCTTCTGGAACTGTACATCAGCCATATCGCCGTCCACACCCGGCTTTTTCCGGGGCTGGCCGAGGTTCTGGCGCACCTGGAGGCGAAACAGGTGCCCTGGGGCATCGTCACCAACAAAGCCAGCCAATACACGCTGAAGCTGCTCGAGGACATGGACCTTCTCAAGCGCTGTGCCAGCGTCATCTGCCCGGATCATGTGGCCAACACCAAACCGGACCCGGAACCGGTACTGCTGGCCGCTGAGCAGATCGGTGTGGCGCCTGAAACCTGTCTCTACGCCGGTGACCATCGGCGCGATATTGAATCCGGCCTGGCCGCCGGCATGACCACCGTGGCCGCACGCTACGGCTACCTGGGCGCGGATGAGAACGTGGCGGACTGGAACGCCCACCACATCATCGACCACGGCCGCGAACTCTTTCACCTGATCGACACCCACCGACCCGAAACGGATTCCGCATGAGCGCACAGACCATCGAGAACTACCAGCCCACAGCGGACCTGTTGAAGGACCGCATCATCATGGTCACCGGCGCCGGTGACGGCATCGGCCGCGCCGCAGCAAAAGCCTACGCCGCCCATGGCGCCACCGTTATCCTTCTGGGGCGCACCATTAAAAAGCTGGAAAAGGTCTATGACGAGATCGACGCCGCTGGCCACCCGGAGCCGTTGATCCTGCCGCTGGATATTGAAGGCGCTGGCGCGGCGGACTATGACCAGGTGGTGGAACGCATCGAGGAGGACTTCGGCCGACTGGACGGCCTGCTGCACAATGCCAGCCGTCTCGGCGACCGCACGCCGCTGGAGTACTACAATCCGGAGGAATGGGAACGGGTGATGCGCACCAATGTAACCGGTGCCTTCCTGCTCAGCCAGGCCATGACCCCGCTGCTGCGCGCCGCTCCGGACGCCTCGGTGATCTTCACCTCCTCCAGCGTCGGCCGTAAGGGGCGCGCCAACTGGGGCGCCTACGCCATCTCCAAGTTCGCCACCGAAGGCCTGATGGAAACCCTCGCCGATGAACTGGACGATGCGCGCACCGCCGTGCGGGTGAACAGCCTGAACCCCGGCGCCACCCGCACCTACATGCGCCACCTCGCCTACCCGGCCGAGGACCCGGCCAGCAACCCGGAGCCAGACGCCATCATGGGCGCCTACCTGTACCTGATGGGCCCGGATTCAAAAGGCGTAACCGGCCAGCAGTTCGACGCCCAGATCAAGCGCTGAGCGCGGAACGGTCCTCGCCGCCAAAGGCCTCCAGCAGCGCCGGAACCAGGCGTGCCAACTCCAGTGTCATCAGGCTGAAGGCGGCATCAAAGCGGGCGACGCGGTCATCCCCGGCATCGTCGTCCAGCTTCTCCTTCAGGTCATCCCCGAAGCGCAGCCGACGGATCGTCAGCTCATCGTCGAGCATGAACGACAGCTGATCCTCCCAGTCCAGCGCCAGCCGCGTCACGCTCATGGCGTTATCCAGATGGGCACGAACCTCATCCCCATCCAGACCCACGCCCTTGATGCGGACCACACCGCCCTGCTCCTCATCATCGCGCAGCTCACACTCATCCGCTGGCACCAACCCAGCTGGAGGATGCGCTTCACCGCGTAGCCATTGGGTCATAGTGAACGCCGGCGATTGCTGTACCGCCGGCGGGCGCACCGGCATGGAGCCCAACGTCTCACGCAGCTCCGAAAGCAGTGTCTCGGCCGCGTTACTGGCAGCGGAGTCCACCACAACCAGTTCCTGGGACGGCGCAATATAGGCATGAATAAAGCGCGACTTGGTGAACGCCCGGGGCAACAGTTCCAGCGTCACCTGCTCCTTGATCTCCGTCTTATCCTTGCGCCGCAGCGGTTGCCCCCGCTCTTCCTCAGCCGCGGCAACGCGCTCATCCACCTCCTCGCGGATCACCGCCGGCGGCAGCACCTTCTCCTCGCGGCGCAGGCAAACCAGATGGCACTCGCCGGACGTAAACACCAGCTGATCGCCATCACGCCCAAGCGGCGACACCCAGCCCATACGCTCGGTGTCCTGGGGCCCGCAGGGCTGGAACGCCCGCTTTGCCAGCGCCTCCTCCAGGGCCTCGGCGGACCACTCGAAGGCTTTGGTGATACGATAGAGACGCGCGTTACGAAACCACATGAACCAGATCCCCGGCATTGACCAAACAGGGCCGGGATTATCCGGGGGAAGCCAGCACCATGTCCACAGGCACCAGCCTCTATTTCTACATCACTGAAAACTGCGAACTCTGCGAACAGGCCGAACAGATCCTCGTCCGCACCCCACTCGAGACCCCCATCCCAGTGGACGTCGTCGACATCAGCGAATCCGAGGAGCTGGTGGAACAATACGGTGAGCGCATTCCGGTTCTGCGTATGGAACCTGAAGGAAAGGAACTGGACTGGCCGTTTACGGCGGAGGATGTGATCGCGTTTCTGGGAAACCACTGACCGATAGTCGTGTGGGCTGGGCCAGATAAAGGGGGCGTTACTATCGCGGCTGTAGCCGCTCCTACAGGTTCCGTGCTCATCCCGTGTAGGAGCGGCTACAGCCGCGACCCCCACGCCCACTCACCAGAAAAATGTTAGACTACCCCTAACAGAAACCTTGGGAGGATAGAAAATGTTAATGGTCGTCTCACCCGCCAAAAAACTCGACTACGAAAGCCAACTCCCCACCAGTGCCTACTCCCAACCCCAGTTCCTCGAACACAGCCGGGAACTGATCGACGACCTGAAACAGCTCGAACCCCACCAGGTCAGCAACCTCATGGGCATCAGCCAGCAGCTCGGCGAACTCAACGCCCAACGCTATCAGGAATGGCACACCCCCTTCACGCCCGACAACGCCCGCCCCTCCGTACTGGCATTCAAGGGCGACGTCTACGAAGGCATGGCGCCGGAAAAGTTCACCCAGAACGACTTCGACTTCGCCCAGCACCACCTGCGCATCCTCTCCGGCCTCTACGGCGTGCTGCGCCCGCTGGACCTGATGCAGCCCTACCGGCTGGAAATGGGCACGAAGTTCCAGAATGCCCGGGGCAAGGACCTCTATGCCTTCTGGAAGGACACCATCACCGCCCACCTGAAGAATGAGCTGGAACAGGACGACGGTGTGCTGATCAACCTCGCCTCCAACGAATACTTCAAGGCCGTGGATCACAGGAAACTGGGTGCCCGCATCATCACCCCCCAGTTCAAGGACTGGAAGAACGGCCAGTACAAGATGATCAGCTTCTACGCCAAGAAGGCCCGGGGCATGATGGCCGCCTACATCATCCGCAACCGCCTGACCAACCCCGAAGACGTGAAAGGGTTTGATACCGACGGCTACGCGTTCAACGAAGAGCTGTCCGGCGGGGAAAACTGGGTGTTTACGCGGGAATAGAAAACCGATCGCGACCGGGGGTCGCTCCTACGCAATATCGTCCTCCTTCCGTAGGAGCGGCCATGGCCGCGACCCATGCCGCGAATCCACCATGAAACCATTCAGATCGGCGGCATCTCGCCATCCAACCGGTCCAGGTGCCAGTCCTCGGTAGGCTTGTTCAGGGGCAGCTTCAGGGCCACAACGTCTTCTTCCTGATCGTAGGTAACCGAGAACCCGAGCGCCCTGGCAAGACCGGCCATGGCCTCATTGCCGGGGAGGACGTGACCCACCATCTCGAGGGTGCCGCGGGCCTTGCAGTAGCGGATCATCTTCTCCATCAGGATCCGGCCCAGGCCCTCGCCGCGCAGATCATCGCGCACCATAACGGCAAACTCGCACTGGATGTTGTCTGCATCCGTCCACACACGCACGGTGCCAAGGGTGCGTTCACTGCCATCCTCCAGCCACTCCGTGGCGATGAACACCATCTCCCGGTCGTAGTCGATCTGGACCATCCGCGCGATGTCATCATGGGTGAAGCTGTTGCGGTACTGGAAGAACCGGTACCGGATCGTCTCCGGGGACTGGCTCTGGTGGAACTCCAGGTGACCCGGCTCATCCTCGGCGCGGATCGGGCGCACCAGAACCTTGCGGCCGGATTTCAGGCTGACCCACTCCTCCAGCTCACGGGGATAGGGCTTGATCACCGGCCGAACCGGCTCGCCCAGATCAATGGCCACATCGCAGGCCACGGCACCATCCTCCCCGAACAGCAGGGGCAGGATCTCCAGCCCGCGGATCTCGGGAATGTCGCTGTTGATCTGGGAGAGCGTTACCAGCGTCTGGCACACGGCCCGGATGTCCTCCTCCGGTTTTGGGCTGTACTCGCGCAGCAGTCGGTAGGCATTACTGCGCGCCAGCAGCTCATTGGCCAGGTTCATGTTCAGCGGCGGCAGTGCCACGCGCCGGTCACTCATGATGTTCACCCGCGCGCCGGCGGAGCCACACACGATCAGGGGCCCGAAGACCGCGTCCCGGGTGAGACCGAGGCTGAAACCAATCCCCTCCAGCCCGGCATTCGTCTGGTGCATGGCAAACCCCAGGAAGCCGCTGTTGGGGAAGTGCTTGCGGTACTGCTCCATGAGCGTCTGGCAGGCATTGGAGATGGCCGCCTCATCATTGAGCCGGCGGATGGTGTAGCGGTAACGCCCACGGCCGGAGGTCTCCTCCAGGTACGGATGGCAGCCGCGCTCATGCAACAGCGTGATGTTCACTGGCCCGCCCCACTCACGGAACGCCTCCACAGCCTCCTCTTCATCGTCGCAGTAGGCCGTCTCCAGGGTCTGGATGCCGTAGGCGGCCACCAGCTGGCGGGCCTCGCGGTTGGTCAGGTGGTTGCGGCGGCTGCGGATCACCTTCTGGACCATCTCCCGGGCCTCCTGGCGATTCACCTCCGGTTCTACCCAGGATTCCGGTGTCTCCGCCAGCAGCCGCTGGCCACGTTGGTGCTTCACAAAGTGCATGAAGGCACGGATCGCCTTCTCCGGTGAGAAGAAGGTGGGCACCCCGGCCTCGTAGAAGGCATCCCGGGCGTCCAGAACCGTGCTCTGGCCCAGCCAGCAGGTGAACACATTCAGGCGCTGGCGCCGGGCCACCTGCATCACCGAATCCGCAATGTGCAGGGTGTCCTCCAGCAGCGTGGGCGTGTACATCACCAGCACATTCGCAATGCCCGGGTCCTGCCCCAGGATCTGGAGGACATCCGCATAGAGCTGGGGCGAGGCGTCATACCCCAGGTCCAGCGGGTTGCGCACGCTCAGATAGCCGGGCAGGCGCTGCTCCAGTTTCGCCACCGTCTCCTCGGAGAACTGCGCCAGCTCGCCCCCCTGGTAAAGCAGCCGGTCCACCGCC
Source organism: Halospina sp. K52047b (assembly GCF_008709855.1). Lineage (NCBI taxonomy): Bacteria > Pseudomonadati > Pseudomonadota > Gammaproteobacteria > Halospina > Halospina sp. K52047b. The sequence goes on from NZ_VYJH01000017.1 coordinate 26,957, forward strand.
AGCACCCCGGGGCCCACGCCGTTGCACAGCACCACCAGCTCCTCACGGCGCACCCGGCGCATGCGTGAGAGGCTCTCCAGGGCATCGAACATCTCGTCCAGGCCGTTCACCCGCAGTACACCGGCACGCTGGAGCGCGGCATCGTAGATCGGATCCGTCTGGGTAATGCCATCCGGGAGTGTGTGCGGCAGATACTCGGAGTCCGGGAAACGGCCACTTTTTACAGCGATCACTGGTTTGGAGCGCGAGGCGGCCCGTACCGAGGAGATGAACCGGCGCGGGTTCGGTATGTGCTCAATGTGCAGCAGGATCGCCCGGGTTCCCGGGTCCTCTGCCAAGTAGTCGATGAGATCGTCATGGGCGATGTCCATGCCATCCCCCAGCGTCAGCAGGCGCGAGAACCCAACGCCCCGCGCAAAGGCCCAGTCAATAACCGCACTGGCAACGGTACCGGATTGCCCGACGAAGCCGATCTTACCGGGCAGCACCCCCATGTGGGCGTAGGTGGCGTTCAGGTGCGTATCCGGGGACATGATGCCGATGGTGTTCGGCCCCAGAATCCGCACGCCGGCCTTTTTTGCGGCATCCCGCACCGCGTACATCAGTGGTTCACCATTGCGGCTGTAGGAACGGGACATGCCACCGGTCATGACCATGGCGGTCCGCACCCCACACTCACCGAGCTGGCGCACCAGCTTGGGCACGGTCTCCGGCGGGGTACAGATGATCGCCAGGTCCGGCGCCCATGGCATCTGCTTAACACGGCGCTCGCAGCGGATGCCGTGGACTTTGTCATACCCCTGGCGGTTAACCACCAACAGCTGCCCGGGGTAATCCCCGGCCCTGATGTTGCGGAGCACCATGCCGCCCAGGCTTGTAGCCCGCTCGGAGGCTCCGATGACGGCGATGGAGCGTGGGTTGAACAGCGCGTTGAGATGCCGGGTGGACATACTGCCCCTCTTTCAGACCCTTTCGTGATGCTGGATTGCCTTGCCACATCCATCCGTGCGGCTCACAATCCCTGTTTGAAGTGTAACCTGCATGGCGAGGCGCGACGATGGCAACAGCCTACTTCCATCACCCGGACTGTGAAAAACACGACATGGGTGCTGACCACCCGGAAAGCCCCCGGCGCCTAAGCGCCATCCGTGAACACCTGCAACAGACCGGCCTGTGGGAGCAGCTGGCCGTCAACGAAGCGGAAGAAGCCTCCCACGATGAACTGCGCCGCGCCCACCCTGACAACTACATCAACCAGCTGGAACAGATGACGCCCGAGCAGGGGCACATCATGGCGGACCCTGACACGGCCATGAACCCTCACACTTTCCGGTCCGCCAAGCTCGCTGCCGGCTCCGGCATCGAGGCGGTGAACCAGGTGCTCACCAACCAGGCCCGCAATGCCTTCTGTGCCATCCGCCCCCCGGGGCATCATGCTGAGCGCAATACCACCATGGGGTTCAGCTTCTTCAACAACATTGCCGTTGCCGCACTGCACGCGCTCACTTTCCACCACCTGGAACGCGTCGCGATCCTCGATTTCGACGTCCACCAGGGCAACGGCACCGTGGACATCTTCCACCACGACCCGCGTGTGCTGCTGTGTTCCAGCTTCCAGCACCCCTTCTACCCCTTCAAACACAGCCACGGCATGCCCGGCCACATCCTCAACGTACCGCTCGACCCGGGCACGGATAGCGCCACCTTTCGTAAGGCGATCAAGGATGGATGGTTTGAAGAGCTGGCGGCCTTCAAGCCCCAGCTTATCCTGGTTTCAGCGGGCTTTGACGCCCACCGGCTGGACCCGATGGCGGATGTGAATCTGGAAACCGGCGACTACGCCTGGATCACCGAGGAAGTTACCCGCATTGCCTGGGAACTGTGCCGGGGACGGGTCGTGTCGATGCTGGAGGGGGGTTACCACCTGCAGTCACTCACTGAAGGTGTCGAGGCGCACATCCGCGGGCTGATTGCCGCCAGCTGATTACTCCCGGGCGATGTCCGCCTCATAGCGGTTGCTGAACAGCCGCTCCATGGTGCCGTCCTCATGCATGCCCTCAATGGCGGCGGCAATGGCCTCCGCCGCCTCTTCCCGGGGCGAGGATCGGGACATGAACACTTTTCCCTTCAGGGTATCCAGCCGCATCAGTGTGCGGATCGCCGCGGAGGAACCATCCGGCCCAATGCCGGCAGGGATGGCCACCTCCGAGGCCACCACCGCCCGAAGCCTTTCACGGTTCAGCAGCCTCAGGCCATGGGCCACATTGTTGACGGGCACCTTGCGGATGGTGTCATTGGCAGCGAAGGCGTGACCGTACCAAGTGCCGGAGAGATACCCCAGATTCTCCCCTTCCAGTTCATTCAGGGAGTCGATGGGCTCATCAGAAGCACGCCCCAGAACCAGAACCTGAACGTCCACCAGGTCAGCCACCGGTTCTGCGATCTGATTGATACCGGGCGCGCCAAAGGTGGGTACGAAATCCGCATGCCCCTCCTCCATTTCCAGAATGGCACGACTGTGGGGGCGGACCTGGTAACGGATGGGGATATCGGTACGACTGCGGATCGCTTCCACCAGATCCACAAGCAGACCACGGCGCTCGCCTTCCGGCGTGCGTTCAGCCCAGGGCTCTATGGCCGCAAGGCTGAAGGTAACGGGTTCTGAAGAGGCGGGTTTGGCCTGCAGGGCAACAGAGCCCAGCGAGGCCAGCAATAAAAGGGCACCGTACAACAGGGCACGCAGCATGGATGACTCCAGTCCTCAGGCTCGCCCTGAATTAAAGCACAGGGACTGAAATCCGTCATCCCTCAGCCGGCGTCGCGCTGGCGCAGGAAGTCCAGGGCCTCTTCGCGGATGCCTTGCCAGCCGTCTTTCACGGTGCGGAGCAGGTCCGCGATTTCATCCAGCTTTTCAATATCATTGCGGACGCTGGCTTCCAGCAGGCCGCGTTCCATATAGTCGTAGAGGGCTTCCAGGTTACCGGCCAGTTCGCCGCCCTGTTCAAAATTAAGGGAACCACGCAGGGCACCCACGATCTCCATAGCTTTGTTGATCAGGTTGCCCTTGCCCGCGTAATCCTTTGCCTCAATACGCCCCTTGGCCATATTGATGCGCTCGATCGCGCCATCCAGAAGAAGCTGGACCAGCCTGTGTGGATCCGCATCGGTGATGCTCGTCTGGGTGTTCACCTGCTGGTAGGCCTGCAGTCCGTTCATGCTGTTACCCCTGTTGCCTGATGCGATATGATCTGCTTTTGAAAGATGGCTTAGCCGCCACCAATTCCGCCACCACTACTGCTCCCGCCAGAACCGCCGAGGCGCTGACTGAGGAACTGCTGGGTGCTGTTGAATTCCGCAATACGGGCGTCCGCCGCGCTGAACTGGCTGGTCAGCCGTTCACGGTAGGACTGGATGCGGTCATTCAGGTCCTGTCGCTCCTGGGCGATGTCATCCAGCTCATTATTGAGCGACTCCGTCTTGGAGCGCAGCGCGCCATCCGCCCCCACAATGCTGGAGATGGAATCCACGATCCGCTCACTGACGCCCTGGATAAACTCAACCGAGCCACGGTTACCGGTTTCGCTCCCGTTCACCTGAACCTGAAGGCCATCAGCGGCGTTTCCATCACTGTCCAGAAACAGAACGCGACCATCGCCTTCGGCCGTCGCGCCATTGATGGTGCCGGCCACGTCCTGCCCCGCTGTGCCCGTCTGGGTATCAATCCCGAGCTCTGCGGCGGTATTAGTGTCTACACTGGTAATCGAAACGTTGGAGTCGCTGCCGTAGCTTCCGGAGGTGAAGGTCAGCCTGTTATTACTGTCCACGCCCACACTTACCTGGCGGTCAGCGGCGTTCAGGGCATCATTGCTGTTGAGCTGGGTCTGGATCTCCGCTGCCAGCTCGTCGCGCGTGTAGTCACCAGCGGTCAGCTCAATACTTGCTGACGTCTCACCATCCACCTGGAATGTCAGACTGTTGTTGTCCGCATCCACAGTCACATTGGCGTCCGTCTGGGTTGCCGATACAAGCTGGCCCTGAGTAGCCGCCTGAGTCACGTTGATGCTGTACTCACCGGGCTCCGTATTGATGCCACTGCGCTTGAACTCCACCTGGGAATCGGACGTCCGGCCCTGCTCCGCAAACAGCGCTGTGACATCATCCGGGTTGGCTTTCAGCTGCTCCTGAAACTTCTGGGAATCGAACTGAAGCTGCCCATTCTGGAAATTGGTGGTGATGCCAACATCGGAGAGGCTGCGCACACTGGCGTTTTCCAGCCCGGGAACGATCTGCCCGATTTCACGCCTGAGCTGGTTCTGAATAGTCCGGACGGTTGAATCGCCCGTCAGCAAGCTGCCGCCACCATCCTGGCTGTATGCCGTCAGTTCATTGATGGTGCTCTTGAAGGCATTGAACTTATCCACGAACGCCTGAACCTTCTCAGCCACAGCGCCCGTATCCTGGGTCACTTCAACAGAAGTGGTGCCGGTGTCCTGGAGCTGGAAGCTAAGGCCATCCACCACCCCTTCCACGTTGTTTGAGGAACGAGTGACATCAATACCGTTAACCGACAGCTTCGCGTCCTGGGCGGCAACCGTCTCTTCAAGATTCTTGGTGGTGTCGTTGAATGCGAACTGGGAAAGCCCGGCGTTGTCCGTATCGCTACCGTCGGAATCGGAAACCGAGATGGTCGCACCATTGGCGTTGCCGCTCTCATTGGCGGACAGCGTCAGGCGGTAACCATTGCCTGTGTCGATGATTCCTGCGGACACACCGGCACCGGACTCGTTGATGCTGTTGGCGAGACCCTGAAGGGTATCGTTGCTGCCATCCACGGTGATGTTGGTTGTGTTGTCACCGGTCTGGATGGTCAGTGTGCCCTGCCCGACACTGGTCGAATTCCGGTCTGAGAAGGAGCCGGACGCCAGCGACTGACTTTTGGCCAACTGCTGCACATCGAGGCTGTAATTACCGGGGCTGGCGCTGGAGCTTTCCACATTGACGCTGACGCTGTCGCCGCTGGTGGACGCGGAGAACGCCTGCATGGCATCAGGCGAACCGAGTTGACGCATGGGCAGGCGCATATCAGTGACCGCGCTACGCACCTTGCCGAACGCGGAGATCATCGCTTCGGTTTCTTTCTTTTCCTGATTCAGGCGAGTCTCGGCAGGTTTACGCTCAGCGTTAACCAGCTTATCCACCAAGTCCGAGTTCAGAACCCCGGAGCCGACACCCAACGATGATATGCCACCCATGATCGCCTCCTTCTGAAGGCCAATTCGTTCGTCTATTCTGGTTAACGGCAACGACCGGCAAAACTTTGCCCCTGAACCGCCTAAATCCTGTTACTGATTGTAATCAGCACCCAGTTTTGCCGCTTTTCGTCAGGGCAATGCACACCCCGTGCCATATGCCGGCTACCCCGGATCGCAGCCATGACTGCGATTACTCCTCCCACGCATTTTCTATATCCAACAAAACAAAAAAGCCGCCATCCCCAAAAAGGATGACGGCTTCCCTTGAAACACTGCCCATTCAGAACTCACACCTTGATGTTCAAAAGCGACAGAGGCTCCTCCTGTTGCAGGTTTTCCGCCAGCTTCAACGCCAGGTCATCCGGAATCTGACGAACCACTTCATCGGTCTGCTGGTCGACAACGCGGACCACCGTCTGACCGGTTTCATCGTTCACATCAAACTGCAGATCCCGCTGCACCGACTGCACGAAGTCATTAAGGCGGGAGACCGCCTGATTCAATTCCTCGCGCATCGCCTCACTCCGTTTCTCAGACTTTTCAGCCCTGGATTCCGAGCCCTGCTCGGTGGAGAGCGGCGTTACGTTGCCGGGAGCCTGACTGGCATTGCTGTTCTCGGCGGGCTTTGATGACGAAGACGCCCGAGCCGGACCCTGCTCCCCAGCGGGGCGCCGGGCCGGGTCCGGGCTGTTCAGGTTTACGTCACTCATCTCACACCTCGCCTGTCCGGTTACGCGGCAAGGCCGCCACCGCTGAGGATGACGGCCGCCTTAACGTCCCGCTTACTGCAGGAGGGACAGGACCTGCTGCGGCGACTGGTTCGCCTGGGCCAGAACCGAGATGCCGGCCTGCTGAAGCACGTTCGCCTTCTGGAGCTTGGCGGTTTCGGCTGCGAAGTCGGCGTCCTCAATCCGGCTGTTGGCTGCCTGTAGATTCTCAGAGGTAGTCGCAACATTGGAGATTGTTGAGTCAAACCGGTTCTGGATTGCACCAAGTTCCGCCCTGTTGCTGTTAATGCTGTTGAGCGCAGAATCAACAGTATTAATAGCCTCATTAGCCCCAGGCACTGTTGATATGTCAACGGAGGCCAAAGAGCCACTCGGATCCAAGACGTTCTGGCTCGAACTATCAAACCCAATGATAGATGCGCCAGATTCGATATTCACAATATCATCAGACTGCAGCGTGATATCACCCCTGAAAGTTGCAGTGTTCTCTCCAGCTGATACCGTTGTTGAACCTCCAGTCGAAAGTATTGAATCAAGAGGGTCGGCCGTTCCCGTTCCGCCATCAGCAACACCAGTGACATCCTCACTAACGTCAATATTTCCTCCGGAACTATTCTCAAGAACCAGTTCATTATTCGTGGAGTCAAAACTTGCCGTGACCCCAGTCTCACCAGACTTAGAGTTAATTGCATTGACTGCATCAGTGGCGGAGATAGTGCTGTTCGTATTATCGAGCGTTTGCGAAAGAACGTTTTCTCCGTTGATAGCTAAGGTATAAGTTGCTTCGTCTCCGGCCTCATCAGTGCCAAGTGATACCACATCACTACTACCTACATCTATCGACTGGCTATTAGATGCTAGAGCAGATACGCCCGCGTCACTCGCATTGATCGCAGCAGCTTTGGCAAATGCGCTATCGCTGGTTTGACCCTGCTCGCTTAAGCCGACGAAATCAGCAGAACTAACGATATCTGTTCCGTTGATTGTTACGTTAGTGCCATCTATCGCTGTGTTGTCGACACCATCATATTCGTCAGCAGTCGTCTCAACATTACCTGCAGTATTAACAGTCGCTACATTACTGACTGTGTTAGTACCGGTTTCGTTAACCGTCGAGCCAATCTGGGTTGTTCTGGCTCCGTCAACCGTCACGTCAATAGTTTGGTTCGCGTTGGCACCCACCTGAAACTGTTGCGCGGAAAAGTTCCCGTTCAACAACTTGGTACCGTTAAACTCAGTTGTGTTCGCCACACGCTCGATTTCGCTGGTAAGTTGGCTCACCTCTTCTTGCAGAGCTTGCCGATCGGACGAATTATTGGTTGCGTTCGCGGACTGTACCGAAAGCTCCCGAATCCGCTGAAGTGAATTCGTCACCTCACCAAGAGCCCCCTCTGCTGTCTGCGCCAATGAAATACCGTCCTGAGCATTTCGTTGAGCCACATCGAGGCCGTTAATCTGTGCCTGAAAACGAGTGGATATTGCCAAACCGGCAGCATCATCTTTAGCGGAATTAATCCGAAGACCAGAGGAGAGCCGCTCCAACGCCTCATTCTTGGTTGCTTTCGAGCTGTTCAGTTCGTTCTGCGCGCTGAGGGACGCAACGTTTGTGTTAATACCGAGTGCCATAACCGTTTCTCCTGCCTGTTCACTCAAGGTGTTTGGGTCAGAGGCTGAGGCACCGGCATGGCCGGTACTTTCGCCTTCTGGGTTGCTTAACGGCGACCGGCCCGGAACCTTTAGGGGATTTAATGAGGAGTTTGTAAACGTGTGTTACAGGAGGAGCACTGTTATTTGGAAAGGTTCACAAGGGCTTCATCCCTGACAATAACCCGCCATCTTTTCAACGCTTACCAAAATAAACTAAACTTAGCCTGGTCATAGTGGAGATTTCGCATGCAACTGAACATTCATGAAGCCAAAACCCAGCTGTCCAGGCTTGCCGAGCGAGTGCTGAAAGGTGAGCGGATTGTGATTGCCCGTGCGGGTAAGCCCTGCATGGACCTCGTACCCCATAACCAGAGCAGTGAACCACGCAAGCCGGGCCGGTACCGGGGCCAGATCCATATGGACAGCAACTTTGATGAAGCGGACGAGTCCATAAGGGCGATGTTTGAGGGCGATTCGTGAAGCGGTTACTACTCGACACCCAGGCTCTGCTCTGGTGGCTTACTGACGATCCCCTGCTTGGCGGGAAAGCTCGGGCTTCGATTGTGGACGCCAACAACCCTGTCTGGGTCAGTGCCGCCAGTCTCTGGGAAATTAGCATCAAGAAGTCGCTGGGCAAGCTTACGGCCCCCGAGGATATGGACGCCATCGTCGAGGACGAGGGCTTCGAGAAACTGGTGATCGACAATCACCATGCGGAATGGGCTCCGCAGTTGCCCCCCATTCACAAAAACCCTTTCGACCGCATGCTCATCGCCCAGGCCCAGATCGAAGGCCTCACCCTCGTCACAGCTGACCGGACCATCATGCAGTACCCGGTTCGTGTCCTCGCCTGCGGAAAATAGATAAGTCGCCCTGCCCTATGCGCATCGCCCTCTTCGGCTACTCCCATTTCACCCGCCACTGCATCCTGGCCCTGCAGCAGCTGGGCCACCGGATCGAACTTTTCTGCCCAGTAGAAGATGAGCCGCTTCTAACTCATTACCGGCTCACCGACTCTGATCTACCCGTTCACTGGTTTGAGGGCATGGCGGACCCAGCCTTGCTGGAAGCGCTGGATGCTTTTGAGCCGGATCTGGTTCTCTCCATCATCTTCAACCACCAGCTTCCGGAGTCCGTTATCCAGAGAACCCGCGCGGCCGCGCTCAATGTTCACCCTGCCTCGCTGCCAGACATACGAACGGCGGCGGTCTGGTACTGGCCATTGCGGCTGGGGCTGACACAATCGGAGGTGTGCATCCATCACCTCACCCCAGAGATGGACCAGGGGCCTGTCGTGCTGCGCTTCCCCTTCCGACTGCATGAATCCGAAACCCAGGGCACCCTCACCCGGCGGCTGGTTGACCTGGCTCCAAAGGTCATGAAACAGCTTCACAACCTTCTGACCAGCGGCCCAATTCCAGAAGGCGAGCAGCAGAGTGAGGGCACCACCTACCCGTCACTCCGGGAAGCGGATCTCTGGATCGATTTCAATGAGCCCGCGGAATCCATCCGCAACCATGCGCGCGCCTGTACGCCCTACCATCCTTCCCAGGCGCGCTTCCGTGGGCAGACTATTGCCGTTCATGAAGTTGGGCCCATAACCCGCCCGTTGCCCTTAGACTGCTCACCAGGAGAACTGGTCGTGGATAACGGGCTCTGGCTGACCTGCGGGGATGCACTCGCTCCGATCACGGTTCTGGCCGTTCCCGGCGAAGGGGTTTTCAGTAGCGAGCGCTTTGTCGAACTCTTTGAGGTGAAAAACGGGGAGTCGCTGAGCACGGAGTAGCCGTGCTCAGACAAGCACGCACACACTGCATCTTATCGGTGATTTCTTCTGGCGCCCCTTCCGTTGACGCGGCCAGGCTTGCCGGATACCGTTTATACAGTGTTATATACAGCTCTGTTAAAGCAGCCTGAATACCGGAGCCAGGGATGGATCACGACCAGAACTTCAAGAACCTTATCCTCGACTACCGAAAGGATGCACTCACCTTCTTCGCGGCCGATGAAGCCGAAGCAATTGATGAGACCGTCACCATCCGCCCAGTCCGCGAGCAACAACTCAAGCAACGCCTCGGCGACCGCTTTCGCGAACTGGACGTCCCCCTTATGGCCACTTGGCCGGACGGGCGCCGGGAAGCATTGCTGTTCGCAATTGAAGAGGAAACCCAACCTTCGCGATTCTCCATTCACAGGCTGGCCCATTACTGCCTGGACGTGGCGGAACTGGAACAGGTCGATCGCGTTGTGCCGGTCGTTATCTTTCTCCGCGCGGGGCGGGATATTCCGGAGACGCTTACGCTCGGTAGCGAGAGCCGCACTTACCTGAACTTCCGCTATATCCTGTGCGAACTCGCCAGGCTGCGAGCCGAGGATTATTTTGACAGCAGCAACCCGGTTGCCCGGATCAACCTGCCCAACATGCAGTGGACCCAGGAACAGAAAGTGGAGATGTACGCCCACGCAATTCGCGGCCTGCTTGAACTGGACAGCGATCCAAACCGCCGGGCGAAGTACATCGACTTCATCGACAGCTACGCAGAGCTGACGGATAATGA
>NZ_VYJH01000018.1:0-23196 GCF_008709855.1 Halospina sp. K52047b
CAGCGTGCGCTCCAAATATCGGTCACGAGGTCATAGAGTGGTTCCCATCTTCTCAGACGGTTGATGACGACATACCTGAAAAACCGCGTACATACTTACAGCAGGCTATTGAGAGTTTGCACGCGCCGGCCGGAGCAGTAATGCTGACCGCGAGTGCGGTTGATGCCATGTTGAAATTAAAGGGATATCCCGACGGCAGTTTGTATTCGCGAATAGAACAGGCGGCAAAAGAACAAGTGATCACCAGTGATATGGCGCGATGGGCACATGATGTCCGCTTGGATGCTAATGACCAACGACATGCTGATGAGGGCGCCCAACTACCATCTACGGAGGACGCTCAACGCTCTATAGATTTCGCTCGAGCACTGGGAGAAATACTCTATGTTCTTCCAAACCGGGTTGCGCGCGGAATCACCAACGCTCAAAACTCCGAATAGGCCATTATCAATTGCAACAATTGAACGGCTCGAATACTCGACAAATCGCTAAACAGTCGGCGCATACACTGTTGCACTCCTTAAATGGTCAGGTGACAGATGTGCATACCGCATTGTCAGCTTGATATCCGAGTGTCCCAAGATTCGCTGAAGGGTGAGAATATCGCCGCCATTCATCACAAAGTGACTTGCGTAGGTATGCCGGCAGATATGGGTGAGCTGTCCCTGGGGAAGCTCGATGCCGGCGCGCCGAATCGCATGGCGGAAAGCGGCGCTGCAACTGACAAAGGGCACTTCCTGGATCGCAGCTTCATAAAGGTCCTTAGGGATCGGGACCGTCCGTGACTTGCCGGACTTGGTGTAGTTGAACGTCACCCGGTAGGGCGCAAGGTTGCCCCTTTTGATTCCTTCAGCTTCCGACCAGCGGGCACCCGTCGCAAGCGCGAGCCGTGTCACCGTGTAGAGGCTTGGATTCGAAGAGGCCCGACATTCCACCAATAACCGGTCTATTTCCTCCTGCGTCAGGAACGCCAGCTCCTGCTCGTCGATCTTGAACTTACGAACGTGACGGAGCGGATTCGGTTTATCCCAACTGCCCAGGCGTGCAAGCTCATTGAATACCGCATTCAAGTAGGCCTGTTCCCGGTTGACCGTGTTTTCCGTTACGCCATCAATCTCGATGCGCCTCTGACGGAATGAGGCAAAGTCACTCGCCGTGAAACGGTCTGCCCTGGGGTTTCCCAGCAACCTGGTTATCATCTCCAGCTTGCGCTTACGCTTTACGCCATCCTTTAACCGGTAGCCGCTGGCGTCATGCCATTCCCCAACCAGGTCTGAAAGGTGTCTCCGATCCGGGGCCGGATTCCAGTCTTTGCGTTCCGCGCTACGGCCAAGAGCGTACTGCTCAAATCGCTTCGCCTCCGCCTTAGTGTCGAAGCGTTTGCGGATACGTTTCGATCCTCGGCCATCCGTCCAGAGATCGACTTCCCATCGGCCGTTTTTGAGCTTCCGGATCATGCCGCCACTTTCCCCTGCAGCCGTCGCTGTGTGAGTCCGTCGCGCACCATTTCGTAAAGCATTCGCTCGGTGATCTCCCGCCTTCGGTAGTAGGACTTGAGGTCATTCCATAAGCCGGACTTTTTAAGGCAGTGCCACGCCTGCTGAGCGTTAAACCGGTTGCGCGCATAAATGCTCAGCAGGTTGCCGAAGGCAAGGGCGACATTCTTTTCGTTGCCGCAACCCGGGGTCTTTTTTTCGCGTTTGTACGCAATCGGCGGGGCCTTGTGGCCGAAGCTCACTTCGTCGCGCAGGAAGGTCCAGATCGGGTGGACCCAGTCCTTGCGGTACTCATAGCGGTTCGATCTGAGCGCGTACTGCCACAGCCCCGTGAGGTGCTTGTCCGCTTCCAGATAGGTGTAAATGGGCCCGACAGCCTCAGTCCCGCGCCACAGTTCGTTGATGATGCGTTGATGAAATCGCACCTCCAACCGCCAGACGGGCGCCTCCTCGTCGTAGCAGGTATCAGGGAAGGTGTTGTCATTGGTCGCGGTGCGCCAGATCGATTCCATGAAGTCGCGCTTGTCGGAGACGTCCACTTCCTCGGACTTGTTGTAGAGGCAGAACTGTAAGCTGTTGGCCTTGCCGAAGGTGAAGGACGTCCCGCGGCCGTGGACAATGGCACTGTCACAGCCCTGGAAGCGGAATTCGGCCATGCCGTCATAACGCTGGACGCGGCGGGCCTTGGTAACGAAGTGGCTGTCGAAGTCCTGGGGCGGTTCCCAGCCCTGGAAGTCCACGGCCAGGTGAACGGCCACGGCGTTGGGTTTCGGGCTCTTGAGAAGCTTACTGGCCCATTCAAACAGCTCGTCGTTGATCTGGTACTTGTCCCGCTCATAGAGCCACTGCGGGGAGCACTCGATTTTCAGGTGCGTCGAGGTGGCGTCCGCTTCGGCGTAGAAGTGCTTATACAGCAGCGTGAGCCCCAGCTGGTTGTTCTGCAGCATGTACTTGAAGCCACCCTGTTTCCCGCTTTTGACGGCGAACTCATGGCCGCCAATGGTCACGATTGAGCCAACGCCAGCTTCATAAGCGTCCGCGATCTCGTGGAACTGGTGTTCTTCGGGGCGGCCCTCGAACATCTGGCGGATGGTATCGGTGCCGGCCCACAGGACATTCACCCGATCCAGGTTGAGCTGTTGCCCATCCGGTCCGACGAACAGCCGGCCGGTTCCCAGTTCCCCGGTCATCACGTCGAGGCGTTCAAAATCCTTTATGGTCATCTGTGGTTCTCCGTGGTCTTGTTTGGCTTTCAAAGAAAGACTGTGAGACGTGCTACAGGGACGTCTCGCGCCGGGCGCCGGCCCCTGCCGGCCCCCTGCGGCCCTCGCGGGCCGGCAGGGGCCGCCGCCCGGTTCGGTTGTTGGGTTTATCCGGGCATCCAGGGGATCTGTGTAAGGCCCACCAATAACCCCAGGTGAACCCCATACGCCGTCAGCGGATAACGTCCCGGCCAGGTCAGCCACTGGGGCCAGTCGCGGTGTCGGATCTCGATGCCCGCCTGGCGTGCGAGCTGACCCAGGACCAGGAACGCCAGCAGGTAGCCGGGCTGGTAGCCGTCCCAGGGAATCGCCCAGTTGTAGGTCTGGAGCAGCCCGAGACAAGCCAGTAGAAGCAGTGTTCCTGGTTGGGCTCGCAGCAGTGGCAGCACCAGCGCGTAGACGATCAGCACGTGCACCAGGGCCAGTTCCAGGACGACGACCATCGGCCAGGTGATCGCGGCAGCCAGCCAGACTTCCAGGTAGCGTTCGCCCAGCTTGCCGGTGAACAGATACCCGGACGTCACCATGAACAGCGGCATGGCCAGGCGTGTGATATCCCGGATGATCGGCGGCCACTCGTAGACCACCGCGACGTGATCCAGGATCATCAGCGCAATCCCGGCGGCCCTTGCGGCGTCCAGCGTGGCGTTACGCATCAGCCCAGCTCCGCGCAGTAACTGGTGTGCAGCTGGATGCTTTCGCCGGTCTCCTGGTCGGTGATCACCACCGAGCACTTATCCGGCATCTTCACCTTGAAGCCTTCCGCCCGGATGGTATCCAGGCTGTAAGTACCGCCGTCCTTGGTGCGGACCGTGGCGTAAATCGGGTTCCCGTCAGCATCAGCGGCCACGCCGGTCAGTTCGGCCCCTCGCCAGCGTTTGAGCGGATCCGCTCGGTCGCTCTGGCTCTGTGCCAGTGTGACCGACTCCGGTTCCGGTTCGTTTTGGGTGGGTTCATCCTGGTTACCCATGCTCACCGACACACCGGGCAACTGGTTCAGCTTTTCCGGTGTAATCGGTCCCTCAATGCCTGCCAGCGGGTTCTGCGGCTGGTCATTGCCTGTCACAGCCGCCGCAACCGCTGCCCCACCGACAGCGGCCACAGCCACCATGAGAACGCGCGAATACTGGCGCAGATAGATCCGGGTCAGTCTCATAACAAACCTCCAGTCACGGGGGCGCATGTATCGGCCGTGGGTGTACCAGGGCGGCAGCACCTGGTAGAGGCCATGCGGGTAGTCGTCGCGGAACACCTGTTTGGTGTCGTAAGCGGGGTAAAGGTCGCGGCCCAGGTACCACCAGCGTTCCGATACCGGGGCATTAGGCTGGTCGCCGTACTTGACCACACCCAGATGCACCTTTTTCCGGGGCATCGGTTTATCAAAAATGGCTTTATAGATGGGATCGAGAAGCGGGACAGTGAGCCGATCCAGGCGGCGGCAGTAGACGACCATTTCCAGGATGGATTTACGCGCCTGCTTATCCATCATGGTGGTTTCCTGGATGATGAAGTGCGGATCCCATCCGTATTTGCGGGCGTGGAGCAGCCAATCCAGCAGGCCGCGGCGGTCCTTGTCGTTCCACTCGCGGGCATTGAACCAGGTCCCGCACTCGTCCAGGACCAACAGGCCGTTGTGTTCCTCGTCGTAGCCGTCGTTACCGCTGCCCAGCGCGTAGAGATCCGCCGCCGTTGGTTTGTCCGGGAGCCGGTAGAGTTGGATAGTGCTCGCCTTTTTGCCGACCAGCTTTTCCAGCTTGATGTCCAGATTTGTGGCGACCGGCCGCCCCTGGATGAGCGCATCCCGAATCCGGCCGACACAGGCCAGTGTTTTGCCGGATCCGAGTTTCCCTGTGACCGCATAGGTGGGCATGGTTCCCCCTCAGACCAACTTCCACTGCAGCACAGCGGTGTGCCAGCCATAGAACCACTTGGCGATTCTGGCGCTCAGGTAGGCACTGACACACGCGGACAGGTTATTCGGCACCAAAAGGCCCCAGGTGCCATCCCCAGGGAAGGCCACGCTCACGCCGGCAATCAGCCCTTCCATGGTGGCGAAAAGACCCGTTGTCAGTGCGGTAATGGCCGTGATCACCGCCGCGATCATGGCCCACTTGGCCGCCATGAACCGCGCAAAGAACGCGATCAATCCGGAGAGCATGCTGCCCAGAACACTGGCCAGCCACGGAACACCCAAAAGCGCTGGACCCGGCATCAGCTTCTACCTCCTGTTGTTTCAAAGACCACCTGGAAGATGCCCACGGCCGTGAGCACATAGAACACCCAGCCGAGGATGTCGCGGACTTGGGCAAGGTCCGCGCAGCTGATCGACCAGCTGTGACCGTCGTAAAGATCGAGGCTTATACCGCTGCAGCCGACATTCGGCATCGCATCCTCAACCGTGGACCCGAAACCGTCCGCTTCCTCGCGCCCGCCCAAGGTGTCGCTCTCACCTTCTGCGACTTCATCAACGTTTTCGTCTATGCCGGTTTCTTCCCAAGCGCCGCCATCTCCGGACGAACCGAACGTCTCTTCCTGGAAGTTGTCCTTGGGCTCATCAGTCGCGCCCTCGTCGTCGGTCAGGTCCTTGATCTCGTCCCGGATCTCCTGGTTGGTGTCCTCCTGGGCGAGTCCTTCCGTGTCGAACTCGACGTCGTGGGTTGTGCCGTCGGGGAGTGTGATCGTGCCCGTAGTAGTGCTTCCGTCAGGCGACGAACCTGAACCCGAATCGCCGCCATCATCACCGCCAGACCCATCGTCGCCACCGCTACCGGTATCGCCTCCTGAACCATCATCACCGCCACTGCTGCCATCATCGCCTCCGTCATCACTGCTGTTGGGCATGCAGATTGTTTCGCCTTGGAACTCGCCTTCAGTGGTGTCACTTGGGCAGGTCTGATCCGGCTGCATGTCCTTGTCCAGGCATTCGCCGGTCTCAGCGGATTGGATATCGCACTCCGGTTCGGAGTCATCCGGCACGTCCTCGTAACCGGATGGGTCCCCGGTCCATGCATCGCCGGTTGAGGTGCAGGTTTGAAGCTCGGTTACGGTTTTACAGCCCGTTGAGGCGGGATCATCCGCGTCATAAACACAGGACTCCGGTTGCGGGTCCACATAACAGTCGTAGGTACAGCCGTTGTGTTCGTACTGGCCCTCACCGTTCCAGCCGACTTCGGTGCCCATGACTGTTTCACCGGAGGGGCAATCACTGGGTTTATCGCAGTCGGAATCCCCGAAATAGGAGCCGATCGCATCCGATGGAATGGAGGTGGGACAGCCGTCGCCATCCCAACGGTAGGTCCGGAACTGACCGTAATACTGGCCGTTATCACGATCCGGGTATTTCCACTTGGCAATGACTGCCGTAAAGCCACCGCTATCATTGCGCAACGTGCTCTGAATCTCCGAGTCCGTGCAGTCTGCCTTTGCCCGCACGTACTTGCACCCAGTCCCATAGCTCGACCACTGAGCATGAGCAGGTGCCGAAAGAACCGCCAATACGAGGCACAGAAGAAGCAGGAAAGCGCGAGTCATCATTCAGCCCCAGCCATCACTGAACGAAGGAAAGAAAAGGGGGCCGAAGCCCCCTGGTTTACGTGGCCGAGCGCATGGCCCGCTTGCCGAGTTTCAGCAGGATGAACCCGCCAGTGACGGCAATGGCTACCGGCCAGGCATTGCTGATCATGTCAGCCGCGCTGGACTGGATGGCGCTGAACGCATCCGACGCCGCGCCGTCGGAACCGGGGATGGTGACGCCGCCGGTACCACCGCTATCGGATGCCGCAGCAGTGCCGGTTGCCAGTACCGCGCCAACAGTGGCGCATGCCTGGGTGGATTTGTGGTTGAGGGTCTCGCGGACCTTGGAAACGATACCTGTACGGTTCATCGCATTTCCTCCATCAATCGCTTTGCAGTCAGGATTTTGTAGGAAACGGCGTAGCCGCTTGCCCACATGAGGACGCCGTATCCGGCGACCGTTAACGCTGCCTCCATGACTCCCCCCTGGGTTATCGTTGGTGGCCAGCGATCCAGCCCAGTGCCAGCATCAAAACCAGCACCGCGCCGAATTGCAGGTCCTGCATGACCTGGAGCTGTTCCAGGATGGCCTGGAGTTGTTCAGCCTCCGTCATGACCGGACTCCCGTGTTACTGGCTCGCCGCAGCGGCTGACTTGTCGCTGCCGGCGCCACTGGATTTACCGCCGCTGATCTGGCGCTTAGCGAGGCTCAGCAGCTTGAACTGCGCCTTCTGGCCGGTGCCGGCTTTCATCAGGGCTTCGGCATCGAACTCGCAGGGCAGCTCGGATTCGTATTGCTCGACCTTTTCAACCAGGGCGTGATCACAACCCCACTTCATGACGTCGTGGCCGATGCGGTCCTTATCGTCCGGGTCGGCCGTCTCCATGGTGAAAATCTGGCCGATCTTGTTGCCGTCGATGTCGAAACGACGCGCACCGAGGACGGTGATGGTCAGTTGCTGTTTCATTTCAGTTCTCCAGCTTTTGGCCGCGTGGGCGGCGGTTTTCACTTGTGGACTCCGGGGAGTCCGGTTGCTCGGGGGCGCCCTGCGGGCGCCGGTCCGGGACCTCGGGCTCGGGAATCAAGGGGCAGGCGTCGCTACCCCCGTCATCCTCTGCCGTCGGCGGCGCCAACATGACCCAGCTCCTGCGCAGCGCAAGGGCCGCTTCGCTGCGCCCTTCGGGCGCCCCTTGCCCTGCGCACGATCTGGGTCGGGCGCCTCTATACCGACGGCGACGGATGACGGGGGCAGCTCTTACGGGCCTACTCATTGGCAGCAGACTCCCCAGCGTTGTTCTTCAATGCCTGACTCAGCAGCTGGGCCGCGTAGTCGGACGGGGTCTTCACGTCCTGGGTGTTGGCGGCCTGGACCAGCAGCTGGCGATAGGTGTCGACGTCCAGGTAAAGCCGGACGCTTTGCTTTCTGCGGCTCATGCGGCCTCCTGTTGGTCTGAAAGGGCGGAAAGTGCACGGCAGGCCCGCTGCATCAGATACGCCTCCGGGGGCATCTGGCGGCTCGGAGCAAGGCTGTACTCAATGACGATCTGGCGGAATCCGGTCAGCGGGACATACCATTCCGGTTTGAGCGTCATAGCGGCATTGATCAGGCCGGACAGGCGGTGCTCGTGGACATCAGCGGCCTGAAAACGGCCCTGGTGGTACAGGTCCATGACATCACGGGCCTCTTGGGTGACCTGGGTCAGGTACTGGTGTTCGTTCGCGGTGATCGCCGTCATGCCGTCCAGTCCTCCAGGTTGATGGCTTCCTGGGACAGGCGGGCGATGTTGACCATCCGGGCCTTGCCGCACTTCATCGACGGGAGGTGGCCTTTCTCGATCATGCCGCGGACCTGGCCTTCACTGAGCCCTGTCATCTCCGCGAAGCGCTCCTTGCTCATGACCGGCACCGGGATCATCACGATGTGCTTGTGCTCGTCCACTTTTTTACACCCTGCTACACTGCTAACAACTATTCGCCGGGCACCGCCGGAACCCTACGAAGGGTATACCCATTTGCGGGGCCCCTCTTTAACGAGTGTACCCGGACACGAGCACATGTCAAGCAGCCTTGCGGAACGAATTCGAAGAATCAGAGAGGTCGAAACCTCTGGCAGGGCAGAGTTTTGTCAGTTAACTGGCATCGCGAAGAAGACATTGGTGGGCATAGAACAGACAGGAAGAACCCCACGCGGTGACATTCTGGAAAGCGTCTGCACAATATGGCCGCAGTATTCCCTGTGGCTGATGACAGGCCAAACTGACTCCGGAGCTGGACAGATCAGCCCAGAGGACGAACTAACGAGGCGAACCAGCGCCCTCGGACACGGAGAGGCTTCCGGTTAGCTGCAATAATCCAACAACGATGGCACCAGGGAACGCCCAGGGAATAAAAAGGACAAGAGGGAAACGGCCAGAGTGCAGAGGGGTACTGGCCTAAAGCCAAGCAACCAAAACCTACGATTCTGACCCACCTTCAGCATGGAAAATTCCGCGTCACGTTTGCTATTTCTTTCCAGCGATGCCAAAATTTTCCGCAAAACTGGAAAATATATCCCGTATTACGGTGTTTCTTTCCAGGTTTGGCCATCTTTTATTCAGAAGAAACTGCGGAGGCCCATATGAATTTTGACGACCTACTCGTCCAATTGATCCAAGATGGGCTTAAAGCAGATGAGCGAGCTTTTGAAATGCGTGCTCGCCGTATAATCGAGCAAGTTAAGAGTGATAAACCAGAACTTGCTAAAGCTCTTGAAAAAGTCATTACAACGACTCCAATAAGGCGGGCCTCTAACAATTCGCCTTCAATCAACGCGCCTGTTGATGGGGATACGAATAGTTCTCTGATAAAAGAAGAAACTTTGGTCGATATCCCACGGCCAGCTTGGGCAAGCGACATTAATTCTCAAATAAACGATTTTATCTTAGAACAAGATAAGAAAGAAATATTGGCAGAGCATGGTTTGTTTCCTTCGAGATCTATCCTGATGGAGGGGCCTCCTGGAATAGGGAAAACACTTACTGCAAAATGGTTGGCTTCCAGGTTGGGTCTGCCATTGATAACCCTAGACCTTACTACCGTTATGAATAGCTTGTTAGGAAAAACTGGAGCCAACCTTAAGTCCGTTTTTGAGTATGCCAAATCCAAAAATAGCGTTTTATTTCTCGATGAATTTGATTCAATTGCCAAGCAAAGGTCTGACGGTTCTGATGTTGGTGAATTAAAACGTCTAGTGACCAGTCTCCTTCAGACCATTGATGACTGGCCAGAATCCTCGGTATTAGTAGCAGCCACTAACCATGGAGATCTCCTGGATCCAGCTGTATGGCGTCGCTTTGATGTGACATTAAGATTTTCATATCCAACTTTTAAGCAGCGTCAGGAATTCATTGAAGACAAAGGTATCCCTAAAAATTTGGTTTCTGAAGTCGCGCTCGCAACTGAAGGTTTATCCTATTCTGAGATTGAGAAAAAAATATCTTATGCATACAAGAAAGCTTTGATCCTAAAAGGAAATTTCGGTAGTTTTTTAAAGGATGTCTTTGGTCTTAAGTCAGAGATAACCTCAAAGGTTACTAAAGATGTTAGGGATAGTCAGATAATAAAGCTTTACAAAGAAAATAGATCAAAATCTGAAATAGCAAAGATAGTTGGGACATCAAGGCCCACCGTGAGGCGTGTGCTTACAAGAGAATTAGAAGGTGAAAGGGATGGCTAAGAATATCCTTATAGGGAAGGGGGAAACATTAACGACACCGATTTCTCAAAAGAGAGGAGGAGGCCCAAAGCATGCTCCTTACTCATATACAGAAGCTAGGGAGAGGTTGGTTCGGCATCTGAGAAACTTTTTGTCTGAAAGCGAAAGTATTGATCCCGATGCCATTTATGAAGGGCAGATTGTCTCTAAGGTAACTTTGCATCCAACTTATCTTGCAAAGTCTTATTACCCTTCCAAGTTGGTCAGTGAGTTTGGGCTAAGAAGCATTGGAAGTAAGCCAGTTAAGATACGACCCGAGAAAGCAGCTGCCAGAAGTAAAAGGGGAAAAGAGCTATTAACTGCCAGCTATTTTTTTAGCGCCCCTATTGGTTTCTATGAAAATCTTTTGAACGCTATAAATGAAGGCAAAGACCTTCCGAAAGGTGTAAAAGACGACATAGTCAAAGTCGAATCTCTTGAGAGTTTTTCGGCTTCTGAAAAGATTAAAGGAAGATCTGACCAGAATGTCGCTAGTTACGAGATTGCGCTACATACTCCTGATTATTTTAAAAATGTACCAGAGGTCTTTGGGAATTTTCTTTCGAAGCATAAGTCCAGTATCGATAAAACTCTAACTGCCGGAGATATAACCTTTGTCTCTGCATCTTTAGAGCGTGAAGAGCTAGAGGAAGTCGCGAACTTTTCTATGCTCCGAAACATCAGGCCTATGCCAGGAATTCGTGTTTTAGATCCTCCGGTAAGAGCTGAAATTGGTCAACATCAAGACCTTGAGATCCCTGACAGTGAAGCCTTGAATAATGACGTTAAGGTAGCCGTATTCGACGGGGGCATCAGTAATACCTTGGATAAATGGGTCAGAGAGTTTACTTATGCAGGACAAACTGGAAAGATAGCTTCGCTGTTAAGGCATGGTGGGCAAGTAACCTCCTCGATTTTATTTGGAAGACAATCCCCAGACATCCAAGCCTTGGGAAAACCTCTCTGCAATGTTGATCACTATCGGGTTTTGGATAATGGGAAAGAAGACCTATATGATGTTTTGGAACGTATAAAAAATGCTTTGCAAGAAGTCGATTACGACTATGTAAATCTAAGTCTCGGTCCTAATATACCAATTGAAGATGATGATGTTCATTCATGGACCAGCACACTTGAAAGCGTTTTGTCTAATGGACGTACTTTAACAACCATTGCTGTCGGTAATGATGGTGATATAAACGGTCAGAATAGAATTCAACCTCCAGCCGACTTGGTAAATGGCCTTTCAGTTGGATCAGCCGATTCATATGATAAGAACTGGGGGAGGGCTTCCTATAGTTGCGTCGGGCCTGGTCGTAGTCCAGGTAAAGTTAAACCTGATGCTGTTTGTTTTGGAGGAGTTCAAGATAATCCTCTACCAATTTACTGTCCGCTGACAGGTATGGTTCAAGGCGTAGGTGGTACCAGCTTTTCGGCGCCGTTAGCACTAAGAGTGTGTGCTGGGATTCAGTCTTATATCAAAGATCCACTGACACCCCTAGCTACGAAAGCGATAGCAATTCACTCGGCTGAAGAGAACTCAAATTTATCTAAAGAAGAGATTGGGTGGGGGAGGATAAGTGATAACTTAGATGACGTTCTTTACACGGATGATCATGAGGCTACCATTATTTACCAGGATAAGATCTACCCATCTAGAAGGGTGAGGATTCCAATTCCATGTCCCGAATTATCCTCGCGTGGTAAAAAGCTAAAAATAAAAGCTACGTTTTGTTTTGCGACCACAGTTGATCCTGAGCACCCAATTCATTATACACACAACGGTCTTTCGGTAACGTTTTATCGAGATCAAGATAAGATGAATACGGATACATTCTTCTCATTAAAAAATATTTATGAGAGTGAGCAAGAAGCTAGAGAAGATGCGCATAAGTGGGAGACATGTTTACATAACGAACGTAGTTTTATGGCTGACAAAGTCCCAAACCCTTGCTTTGAAGTTGTCCACGGAATTCGGAATAAAGGGCAACCGGTGGACCAAGGGGGAGAAGAAAACCCGCTTCCTTATGTTCTAGTTATAACGGTTAGCTCAGGTGAATCTTCTGATGTGTATCAAAGCATCTTAAGAAATCATCAAACACTACAGCCATTAGAGCTGGAAAGTGACGTGCAAATACAAACATAAAGTGAACCACACTATTTGAGGTAAGCGTTACGAGGTCAAGGACTGGTTCGGCCTTCTGCGCTAACTTTATAAGCCGTTGGGATACGGCCAATACGCATCAACCAAGTTAGGGAAGAGGGGATCAGTGGCAAGCGCTTGTTCCGTTTTTACGGGCATACTTTTTTCGTCTTGCCTCCCCGGGCTCGTAACGCTCTTGAGCCATCCAGGTGTGTGCCCCTACTGCGATCCAGTCGCCGCCAATCTTCTCGGCATCTGACCTGGAATCGACCATCGACCGGTAGTCAGTTCCGGGCAGAACGTTCATGACAGATCCGATCGCAGCCAGGAAGCCGAGCTTCTTCGTTTCCGTGCTCATACGCAGCTCCCTGAGGTGTATGTCGCCGGGTGATTGCTGAAGCCCCGGCTATTCTGAAATACTACCGCTGACCGGGTTTAACGCCAACATTCGAGACGTAATCATCCACACGCACCACGAGCGGTCAACCCTCTGCCTGGCTCAACAGGTGTCCACGAAGTGTCAACATAATCGGTGTTTACAGTGGCTCAGTGAGGTTCTACGATTCTTTAAAATCCTGATTGTGCAGGATTATGGTTTACTGCGGTTGCTGAGTTCTGGATTGAAAATCCTCGTGTCGGTGGTTCGATTCCGCCTCCGGGCACCACTAATATCAAACACTTAGCCCGCCTTGTGCGGGCTTTGTTGTTTCTGGCCATCCACATTTCATCCACGGCGTTCAGGATGATATCGAGTTCATAGAATGTGGTGGCGCCAGCCGGGTAGATTGCAGGGAATGCACTGACAGGGAAGCAGTTATGACGAAATGGATATTCTCGCCCCAGGACGAAAAGAAACACCATCACTTCGAGCCTGAATCAAGGAAGTACGTTATCAAGAAGGCGGCCTACCTCCCTCAGGAAGGTATAGGCGTTAACGGGAACTTCTTTATCAAGGGCTCTGTCGTCGCAAGAAGCACCAACATCTTTGTGACGGCGATGGGCTTTACCCCCGCCATGGAACTGCCGAAATACGAAGGTGCGTTCGAGTTCTACGGAAGCGTGACGCTTCTATCCGGGAGTGAAACCGTTACCCGCAAGCGTTTCAAGCGGGAAGGGCACGCCCTCTGGCCTGAGAATGGGTACGCACCGATTGGCTCAGTGATGCTTTACACGCCGCCTGCCTACGACTCCGGGAATTATTCCCTGCGTATTGAAGCCAGTTACTGGTTTGATAGTGGGGTTGGTACAGTGACGCCGATGCCAAGAAAAGCGGAAACGGTCGTCGAGCTTAGGGGAGTGAGCACTAGATGAGTCGTGGGCGAGTATCTTTCACGTGGGTGGCGGTGCTGTTGGTACTGCTCATGCTTGGGTGCTCATCTTCTGCGGCAGAGAGCCCTGAGGAATTGGTCGAGAAAGCCCGGGCGGCAGGGACAAGGTCCGGGGATGCCGACTTCACGGAGGCTCTGAAACTTACAGAGCAGGCTCTCGAAGAAGATGAGACCTTTGTTCCTGCTCACAATGCGCGAATCAATATCCTGCTGGAAATGGAGCGATTCGACGACGTTGCCGCTCAGGCCCAGCGCTTGTACGAAGTCGAGCCAACCCCCGATAACCACCTTTACTGGTGTATGGCGAAAGAGGCAGCGAACGACGACGCCAGCAGTCAAAAGGCGTGTTATTCGGATGTCGTGGACAGCGTAGAGCAGAGTTTAGAAACGCCTGCCACCAATGCCAATTACGTGATGGCCTTGAAGTTGCTCGAGTCGCCGAAGTTTGATGATGCGGTGGAACGCTACATCGCTGTGCAGGAGTCCGAAGCGGCGCAGGAGATGGCTCGTTTTCAGTTTATTGAGCGTGACCGGGACGCGGTGATTAGTGACCTGTTCCGAGTCCCGAGCTCCGGTTCTTAACGCTCAAACTGAAAAGTAACGCTCATCGGCTTCTCTCCCTCGTGCCGCAGGTAATCCACCTTCCCGTAATACCGGAAGGGAGCAGCTTTGCCGTCCGGGCCCAGTTTGTTCTCCCGCACAAATAGATGAATGTCGATGCCCCGGCTGCGGTGCTCTATGAGTTCACGGCCCTTGGGGTTGGCTGGAGAGGTGCTGTTCTGGCTCTGCCAGTGGAAGGTCTGCTCGTCGATGAAATAGTCCTGGTAGCGGTGATCCTTCTGGCGGCCCTGCTTGTTGAGCGTCACCAGCAGAACGTGTGCGCCCTGTTCACGCAGAACGATATGCCCCTGATTCCAGCTCCCGTGGTTGAAGGTCTCTCCGAACAGCGGCGGGATGTCTTCGCGCATGAAGCTTTGGCCTACGGCCAGATCAAAGGGATCGATGACTGCTTTCAGGCGCGCGAAGGTGCGCATTGATTCGTCGGCTGGAAGATCTCCGTAATCGGGGTTGTTAGCTCTGAGAACGTATTGGCCGTCATTCTGTTTGGTTACGACCCGCAACAGGTACTGATTGTCGCCGCCTTCATCCTGGCGCTCGATGGCCATGGTTGAGCCGGTAATGGAGCCCGCGTTGGTTGAGCGGATGCGTTCCAGAAGCAGGTAGTCGCCATCCCTGATGGGGTTCTTGCCGCCATTCATGGAATTCCCGGACGCCTGTGCAATGAAGTGTGTGTTCGGGTCGAGCCTGCCGTAACCGTCACCCGGGTTAACGTACTCTTCAGCATCCGCAGTGCCTGTCTTGAAATGGCCGCAGGCAATGCGGATGTTGGGGAAGTAGGGCAGGTCAGCCCCTCGTTGCTCATCCCCGAAGGGAACCACGTTGTCAGGCTCTGGCGTGTCCGGTACCAGTCGTTCCTGGTAGGTGCTGAGCCGGTAATCGACCAGTTCCTTGAGCATTGTTCCCAGAACGGGAACCAACCCTTCGGGTAGAGTCAGTTTCGGGATCAGCCGGTCATCTTCGAGCGTGAATAGGGTTTCCGATTCCTGGGATTGGTTCTCACCGACCCACGCGGCTATCGGGTTTTTCCGCCAGTAGCGCATCCATTCGGTTCCGTCGACGGATCCCAGGTCGCGATGGGATTCCATCAGGTCAGTCTGCAGCTTGGGACGTCTGAGCAGGATGTTTCTTGAGGCTTCACTGATGGCGCTAATGGTTAATGGGTGCTTGAAGCCGTCGTTTTCGATCAGAGCTTCGAGAAGCACCATCTTGAAGCTTTTGGTCATTCTGGTGGTTTCAATCGCTTGCAGGAAACCGGCGGCCTTTTCGAAAACCTGCTTCTCCTCCTGGTCCAGGTCCGCGACCTCCTCAATGAAAGCCCACCAGCTGCCGTACTGTTTGCGTAGTTTCGGGATGCTGATGCCAGCCCGGTAGACCTCAAGCAGTGTTGGTCGGCGACCCATGCTTGATTTCAGCGACTGGTATTCGTCCTCTATCCCGGTTGGGTTCAGGGATTGCAGGAAGTTGATGATCTCGAGGTCGTAGTTGGCGAAGCAGCCTTCAGGGAGAAGCGTTTGTTGCTGGGATTGCACCTTCCGGGCGAACTCGGACAGTTTGCTGCCGGTTCCCTCCACGCCGAACAGTGCCTGGGGTTTGTTCAGGAACCCTTTGTGGTTACCGATGAAGTCCAGGATGACCAGGCGGTCTTTCCTGTCTGAGCGACGCAGCCCCCGGCCGATCTGCTGGAGGAAAAGAACCTTTGAATCGGTCGGGCGCAGCATCATGACGGTGTCGATGTTGGGAACATCCACCCCCTCATTGAAAAGGTCGACGGAAAAGACAACGTTGACCGAACCATCGTTGAGCTTTTCGATCGCATCATGCCGGTCAATGTCCGAGCGGGTATGCACGGAAACCGATGGAACACCGCTGCGGTTGAACTGCTCCGCCATGAAATCCGCGTGGCGGGTTGAAATACAGAATGCCAGTGTTCGCTTCAGCCCCTTTTCACGCCACTTGTTCAGGGCATGCCTTGCCCGGCCCAGTGTGGCGAGTTTGGTACTCAGCGCATTGGGATCGAAGCGGCCGTTGCGCCAGGGGATCTCTTCGTAGTTGACGTTCTCGTCGTAGATTCCGTAATAGCTGAACGGGCAGAGCAGGCCCGTACTGATGCCGTCAAAGAGGTTTCTGTTGTAGACCAGGTTGTCATCACAGAGCTGCAGGATGTCGGACTGGTCCGAGCGGTCCGGCGTTGCCGTCAGCCCCATGAGGAACTTGGGCCGGAAGTGCTGGAGCAGTCTCAGGTAGGTGTTGGCTGCTGCGTGGTGGAATTCGTCCACCACGATGTAGTCAAAATGGTCGGCCGGGAAACGCTCAAGGTGCGAGGCACGGTACAGCGTCTGGACTGAGGCGAACAGCATGTGTGCTTCGCTGTCTCGGGAGTCACCGTAGTAACGGCCAACACGGGTTCTGGGCATGACGCGCTGGAAGGTTTCCTCGGCCTGGAGCAGGATCTCCTCCCGGTGGGCCACGAACAGCACTCGGTGAGCACCCAGCTGCTGGGCATCAAAGGCGGCGAGGAAAGTCTTGCCCAGGCCCGTGGCCATGACAACCAGGCCACGTTGATAGCCCACGGCGCGGGTCTCTTTCAGTGCTTCCAGCGCCGCGCTCTGCTCTTCGGTTGGCGTAGCTGGTTCCGGTTCCGGATCATCGCTGCCAGGGGCGATCTTCGGAACAATGTCCGGGCGGTTCTGCTCGTATCGGTCAATCCACTGATGGGTTAATGGCTTTGTGCCATCTGAATGGAACAGAGCGGTGAATTCCTGCCTGATCGTTTCGAAGGGGCGAGCCCCATCAACTGAGTCTGAATCCGGGGTTATGACCCTATAGTTCCACTCAAGGCCACTGGTGAGGGCGGTTCTGCTCAGGTTACTGGAGCCGACAAAGGCATCGCCAATGAGGGTTTCATCTTCAGTGCGGACGAAGATGTAGGTTTTCAGGTGAAAACTGGTTTCCGTTGCCTCGAACACACGGATATCCGCTCCCCGCTCGGCCAGTCGCATCAGCTGGCGCAGCGCGGCGGGATCCGTCACATTCAGGTAATCACTGGTCAGGATGCGCAGGTTGGCCTGCGGTTCTTCAGTGACCCTCTGCACCAGGCTGTCAAAGATAAGTGCCAGGCCGGAGGATTTGATGAAAGCCACGGCAAGGTCGATCTCGTCCGCACGCAGGATGGCCTGTCTCAGTTCCGGGGCGAGGGGGCTGGAGTCGCCTCCGGTAATCAGTCTTTGTCTGTCTGTGCCGGTCATCCAGAAAGCCTGGTTGTGGGACTCCGATGACCGACCAGGTTAGACGCTTTTGATCCGCCAGGCCAGCGGGTCGGGCCGTCCGGTCACGGCTTCTGGAATACAACGGTTTCCCAGGCGACCTCACTGCGGCCTATCCGATCTGTTTCATTCCCCTCAGCCACCGGAAGGCTTGTCAGAGACTGGCTTTCCGCCAGCGTCTCCAGCTCGTTGCGGTCGGTCTCATAGAACACACGCTCACCATCGCCCGGCCCGTGCCGCAGGGTGATGACCAGGAGCCCTCCGGGAGACAGCAAGTCCGTCAGCACCTGGAAGGCGGTGTTTCGTTGAAAGGGAGGGAGATGCATCCAGACCGCGGATACCAGGATCAGGTCGAAGCGGTGATCGAGGGTACGGACATGGTTCAGTTCGGGTAAGTGATCCTCACACCACTCAACTGCCAAGTGGTGGGTCGCGTTTTCGCCAAGCTGCCTGAGTTCAGTGGCAGGCTCTACGGCGAGTACATGCCAGCCCCTGGATGCGAGCGCGGCCGCATCCCGACCACTGCCAGCGCCGACGTCCAATGCAGAACCCGGGTTTTGCGGGAGCTGCGCAAGCCAGCTCTGGTGAACACCCTCGAACGCCAGTCGCTGGTACTGGTTGAAGAAGTGTAGGGCTCTCTCTGAGTATGGGTCCGTCATATCAAGCGTGTTTGGCCAGTCGCCGCTCAATAGCCTTAAGCATACTCCCAAAGGCCTTCGTCCCCGCCTTGGCGGCAAATGGAGACAGAACCCGCCCCACCACCGGAATCCGAATCCGGAACACAGACGTCCAGGTAACCCTGGTCCCCTGTTCGGTCTCTTCCAGCCTGATTTTACCACTCTCGTGCTCGATGGGCGGCCGTGAGCGCAGAATCCGGTAGTCCATGCTTGTGGGCCGGTGGAAGTTGCTGATCTCCTCCTCGAACCAGACCGCACCCAGGTCAATCCGGCGTACGGCGCCGTTGCCGTTTCGCTCTCCGGTGCCTTCCTTCACAAGCCGGGAATCACGGATGCCGTCGAACTGCTTGTAGTTGGCGTGATCACTCAGCAGGTCAAACACCTGCTCGATGGGGGCGTTAATGGTGCGTTCCGCGACGATCGTCTGCATGGTCAGGGCTCTATGGGTGGGGGCGGATCGGGGAGTGCCGATGGCCTGCCAGGATCTTCAGGCCGGGCCATCGGCTCTGACAGCGTCAGCATTTACCAGTCGGAGTCGCCAGCGTGTTCGTCGCTTTCTTCTGATTCAGCTTCCTCGCCGGCGTGCTCATCGGACTCGGACTTCCTTTCATCCCTGGATTTGTCGTGGTCCTTGGACTTCTTATCATCCATGGACTTGGCTTCATCTCCGGCCTGTTCTTCGGAGCGGGCTTCATCACCCGCATGTTCGTCTCCGTGGCTGGACGCCAGCGCCTGGCCTCCGAATGCAAGACCCGCCAGAACCGCCAGTACTGTTGCGATGGAATAGAAACGTTTCATGTCTTCTTCTCCTTGTTGATGGAACCTGCCTGCCGGCGTACACCTTGGACTCTTGAGAACTGCGCTTCTACCGTCAGGTACTTATGCAATTTACGTGGTTGAATGTCGCTCCGGATCATCCTGGTTGCGGTTGCGCTGGGTGAACGGCTCAGCCAGCCAGGTGGCGAACGAGAGGTAGTCGTCCCGCCCCTCGGCCAGGCCGAGCTCCCGCATCTCGTCCTCATCGGGTTCCTTGTAGGTGCCGAAGAGGTGATCCCAGATGATGAAGATGGTGGCGAAGTTGGCATCGCCGGTTCGCCGGGACACCGTGTGGTGGCTGGTATGGAACCGGGGCGTGACGATGAACAGGCGCAGGATCCGCTCCCAGCGATCCGGGAAATCGATGTTCGAGTGATGGAACTGGCTGGCCAGGTTGACCGAGATCTCGAAGGCCGCAAAGGCCACCAGGCTGGGGCCCCAGACAGCAATCCAGACCAGTTTGACGAAGAAGGAGATGAACAGCTCCCCGGGGTGAAAGCGCAGTGCCGTGGTCACGTCCACATGGGTATCCACGTGGTGCACCTTGTGGAACCGCCAGAGAAAGCCCACCCGGTGGTTGAAGCGGTGCCACCAGTAATCGAACATATCCAGCACGATAATGGTGGCGATGATACCGCCAATCCCACTGTAGCCGAGCATGGGAGCCAGCCCCCACCCCTGTTCGGCAATGTATTCCGTCCAGTAGAGGAAGGGCGCCAGGATGATGAGCTTGAGAACCACGGTGTTGAACACGGCCATGGCCGCGTGCATTCGCAGGCGCTGCCCGCGCGGTTCCTGCCAGGGCCGTTTGGCGGCAAGCCCCTCGATCAGGAAGAACAGCGCAAAACCGCCAAGGAAGATGGGTAGCTTCAGCTCCTCCATAGTGGTTACCGCAGCAGGTTGATCCGGTCATCCACGAAGTTGTAGCGCGGCTGCTGCACCCATTCGCCGTGCTTGTGCACTGGCAGCTTGTGGACGTTCTCATCGTAAACGACCAGCTCGCCATCATGGACCTGCAGCCAGAAGTCCAGATCATAGGTCTTGTAGGGGTCACCAATGGCCGCGAAGTTGGTGCACGCGAAGTAGTGGCCATCGCCCATGGTCCGCACCGGGTCGTGGATCTTCTGGAACCGTAGCTCCAGCGTCTGGCTGGTACGCGGGTCGGTAATCTCGAAAACGCCCGGGTTGCCCATCTGGGTGCGGTTCTCGATGTGCTCGCGCATCGCGGCCTTGATCTCTTCAGCGGTGAAGGATTCCGGGTCCCTTTCCTCAGTCTGCGTGTCTTCAGCCTGCGCCTGATCGCGATTCTCTTCCGTGGCGTCGTTTTGCTCCGAGTTGGGCTCAGTCGCCTGATCCGTGGAGGCCTGTTCGCCACTGCCGTCCGGTTCACCGCCGCATCGGGCCAGCAGCACCAGGACGAGGATGATGGGGAGGGCGATCAGTCCCTTGTGAAGCAGCCACTTGATTCGTTCACTCTGCATGGGTCATTTCCTGTTCCTGTCCTCTACCGACTCTATACGTTCGGTGGGCGCCTTCCGTGCACTACTTGAGTTTGGAGGCCCAGATCGCCAGCTTGTGCTTCATGGCTTTCTGCGAGATCTGGTCTTCCGGGATCGGCTGGATGACGTTGTCGTGCACAAGGAGCCGGTAGATGTATTCGATCTTCGCCTCCTGGGAGTCTGTGGCCTCAAACTCCACCACGCCACGGTTCTCGCCGTACTTCATGCCTTCCTCAATGGCTTTTTTGACCATTTCCTTTTCGTTCTTCATTTTTTTCATGGTCACCTCTTTGGGTATCTGCCTGAATCCACTGTAACGCCCTGGCAGAACCCCGGCCAGCGGCCAGGGGCGGATGTTCCTGATTTTCTGGTGCATAATGCGGGCTCAGTCTGGGAGTTGCGTTGGCCATGTATATTCTGGACATTGAAGCCAGCGGCCCTGGCCAATAGTGATTCCATAAGGAGAGGGTATGCGTGGTCGATTGATGATGGTTGTTGCGGCACTGGCTGTACTGGCCGGCTGCAGCGAGGGCAGGGATGCGGAGGAGCCGCATCGGATTGAGGTCAGCGGTACGGGCGAAATCAGCCTGCCGGCGGAACTGGCGGATCTGCACCTGGGGTTCGAGGTAACGGCGGATGGTGCCTACGAGGCGAGTGAGCGCCTCCGGG
This sequence comes from Halospina sp. K52047b, assembly GCF_008709855.1. NCBI lineage: Bacteria > Pseudomonadati > Pseudomonadota > Gammaproteobacteria > Halospina > Halospina sp. K52047b. The sequence continues at coordinate 21,022 of NZ_VYJH01000018.1, forward strand.
CGAAGGTGAATCCACTGGTGGAGGATCTGCGGGGTTCCCTGCCGGATGGGGCCGAGCTCCAGGCCCGTTCCCTGGCGGTTGCGCCTCAGTATCGCTGGAATGAGGGTGAACGGAGTCTCGAAGGTTACCAGGCAACCCGCAGCATTCAGCTGATGGCGCTGCCGGTTGCGGAGCTGGGGGAATGGACGGCACGGCTTTCGGAGAAAGACCCCCAGCGGCTTTCCGTCAGTAATTTCCGGCTCCGGGAGGGCGACACGGCCGAGCAGCAGGCGCTGGCCGAGGCGTTTCACAATGCGCGGCGGCGGGCTCAGGCACTGGCGGACAGCGCCGACCGTGAACTGGGGCAGACGCTTTCCATACAGGAACAGCGGGTCTCGCAGCCCGGCCCGCGCCGGATGATGGCGGCGGATGCACGCGAGGGAGTGCAGGAGGCGGATGAGTTTGAGGCGGGCAGTGTGCAGGCCAGAGCTGATGTGCGTGTGACCTTCGCTCTGGAATAAGGGGCGAACCAGGGGGCGATACACATCGTATCGCCTCCCATGGCAAACCAAACACCGCGCAATCTAATCCTGATCCTTGGCGATCAGCTCACCCCTTCGCTGCCAGCTCTGGTGGAGGCGGATCCCGGGCGCGACCACGTCCTGATGGCGGAGGTCGCGGAAGAGGCCGGCTATACCAACCATCACAAGCAGAAACTGGTGCTGATCTTCAGCGCCATGCGCCATTTCGCGGCGGAGCTTGAGCGGGCCGGGTGGTGCGTTCATTACCATGTGTTTGATCCGGACAGTACCCATCAAAGTCTTGGAGACGTGGTACGGGCCACGACGGAATCCCAGGGCGCAGAAGGCGTGGTCGCAACGGAGTGCGGCGAGTGGCGTCTGGACCAGGCGATGCGCCAGTGGGAGCTCCCCGCGCCGCTGAGCATCCGCTCCGATAACCGCTTCTTCGCCACGGTTGAACGCTTTCAGCGGTGGAGCCGGAACCGTAAGCAGTGGCGGATGGAGTACTTCTACCGGGAACTCCGCCGCGAGACCGGCTTGCTGATGACCGCCGATGGCCAGCCCGAGGGCGGTGAATGGAACCTGGATGCCGCCAACCGCAAGAAGTGGAAGGGCGATCCGCCCGCGCCGCCGCCGTTCCGGGTTGAGCCGGATGCGACCACCGAGGCGGTGATAGCGGAGGTCGAGTCCAACCTGGGCGGGAACGTCGGGCGGACGGACTCCTTCGGCTGGGCTGTGACCCGGGAGGACGCGCTCAGGGCGCTGGAGCATTTCCTGGCGCACCGTCTGCCCTGGTTCGGTGACTTCCAGGACGCCATGGCGGATGACGAGCCGACCCTGTTTCACGCGCTGCTTTCGCCTTACCTCAACATTGGACTGCTGCTGCCGAGGGAAGTCTGTGAGGCAGTGGAGGCCGAGTATCACGCGGGCCGTGCGCCGCTGAATGCCGTCGAGGGCTTCATCCGCCAGATCCTGGGGTGGCGGGAGTTCGTGCGCGGGCTCTACTGGACGCTGATGCCCGGGTACGCGGTGGAGAACCGGCTCGGTAATACGCGCCCGCTCCCCTGGTTCTACTGGACCGGCGACACCCACATGCGCTGCATGGCCAAGGCCATTAGCAACACCCTGGAGCACGCCTACGCCCACCACATCCAACGGCTGATGGTCACGGGGAATTTCGCCCTGCTTGCCGGCGTCCATCCGGAGGCCATCTGCGACTGGTACCTGGGCGTCTACGCGGATGCCTTCGACTGGGTGGAGCGGCCCAACACCCAGGGCATGGTGATGCACGCGGACGGTGGCATTCTGGGCTCGAAGCCCTACGCGGCCAGCGGCAAGTATATTAACCGGATGTCCGATCACTGCCGCCATTGCGTCTACAACGTGAACGACACCACCGGGCCGGATGCCTGCCCCTTCAACAGCCTCTACTGGCATTTCATCCACCGCCACCGGGATCATTTCAAGGGCAATCCACGCATGGGCATGATCTATCGCAACTGGGATGGTCAGGGTGAAGAGAAGCGCAGCGCGGTACTGGCGAAGGCGGAAGAAGTTCTGTTCAACATCAATGCCCTATAGGGGGCAGTCGCCCTGGCGCTTGAACCAGACAACGGTTGTCATCGCAGGGCCTCTTGCGGGCGCTGTTTGTGGCGCCGGCAGCGTTCACTGCAGT
>NZ_VYJH01000019.1:0-22224 GCF_008709855.1 Halospina sp. K52047b
GGCGTTTTGTATTAGGCTTGTCGGGTGCACATCCAACAACAAGCAAGAGAGGCGCCCAATGGCACAGCCCAAGACCCTGCCCGCCGCCGAGAACGCGCATAGCTACCCCCTGCTCATCAAACAGCTGCTGCTTTCCGGCCCGCGCTACAACCCGGACCAGGAGATCATCTACGCCAACCGCAGCCGCTACACCTACACCGACCTGGTCGAGCGCATCCACCGCCTCGCCCATGTGCTCACGGATGCAGGAGTTAAGCCAGGCGACACAGTGGCAGTACTGGACTGGGACACCCCGCGCTACCTGGAATGCTTCTTCGCCATTCCCATGATCGGCGCTGTGCTGCACACCGTGAACGTGCGCCTGTCACCGGAACAGATCCTCTACACCATGAACCACGCCGAGGATGACCTGGTTCTGATCCACGATGATTTCCTGCCCCTGGTGGAGGAAGTCAGCGACCAGCTGGAAACCGTCAAGGGCACCATCCAGCTCACGGACAACAACGCCGCGAAGAAAACCCAGCTGGAAACCCACGGCGAATACGAAGCCCTGCTGGGCAAAGCCAAGCCCTGCTTCGAATTCCCGGATTTCGACGAAAACGCCATCGCCACCACCTTCTACACCACCGGCACCACCGGCAATCCCAAGGGCGTGTTCTTCACCCACCGCCAGCTGGTACTGCACACGCTGGTGGCCACCGGCACCCTGTCGCACTTTGACGAACAGCCCCTGCTGCGCTCCAGCGACGTCTACATGCCGATCACACCCATGTTCCATGTGCATGCCTGGGGGGTGCCCTACGCCGCCACCATGATGGGTGTAAAGCAGGTCTACCCCGGCCGTTATGAGCCAGAGCTTCTGGTGGAGCTTCTGAAGACCCACAACGTCACCTTCTCCCACTGCGTGCCCACCATCATGCAGATGCTCATGGCCACTGACGGCATCAAGACCGCGGACCTGAGCAACTGGCATGTTCTGATCGGCGGCAGCGCCCTGCCCAAGGGGCTGTGTGATGCAGCGGCCAGGATGGGTATCAGCATGTACACCGGCTACGGCATGTCCGAGACCGGCCCACTGCTGACCGCCACCCACCTCAAACCCGAGGACCTGGACCTGCCGCCGGAACAGCAGACGGAGAAGCGCATCAAGACCGGTGTACCGGTGCCCATGGCCGAGATCGAAATCCACGACGAAGACGGCAACCCACTGCCGAAAGACGGCGTGGCCCAGGGCGAAGTCGTGGCTAGGTCACCCTGGCTGACCGCCAGCTACCTCAAGAATCCCGAAAAGGGCGAGGAACTGTGGGCCGGGAGCTGGCTGCACACCGGCGACGTTGCCAGCATCGAGCCGGACAACACCCTGGTGATCAAGGACCGCATCAAGGACGTGATCAAGACCGGCGGTGAATGGATCTCCTCGCTGGACCTGGAGAATCTGATCAGCCAGCATCCGGCCGTGGCCGCCGCCGCGGTTGTGGGCCTGCCGGACGAGAAATGGGGGGAACGCCCGCACGCCCTGGTGGTCCTGAATCCCGGCCAGGATGCCGACGCCGAGACCATCAAGAGCCATCTCCAGGGCTTCGTGGACAACGGCACCATCAACAAGTGGGCCATCCCGCAGGGGATTGACTTCGTTGAGGACATCCCCAAGACCAGCGTCGGCAAGGTGAACAAGAAACTGATCCGGGACCAGCTCGGCAACGGCTGAGACAGCACTGGTCGGCAACCCCCGACCTGGCGTATGGTTTCGAACACAAGCCCAAACCAAGGGAGTTGAACATGACAGGCACATTGACCCGTGTGGGTATTCCGCTTGCTCTAACCGCATTAATCGCCGTGCCGGCAACAGCGGCCGTCCAGACCCAGGAGATTGAGTACAGTGTCCAGGGTCAGACCCACACAGGCTACATGGCCTGGGATGACAGCGTCAGCGGGGAACGCCCCGGTGTTCTGGTGGTTCATGAGTGGTGGGGCCACGGTGAGTTCAGCCGCAACCAGGCGGAAAAGCTGGCGGAAGAAGGCTATACCGCTCTGGCGCTGGATATGTACGGCGAAGGCAAACACGCCGAGCATCCCGAGAAGGCCAAGGAATTCATGGAGCAGGCCAGCAGCAACATGGACCTGATGCAGGCCCGCTTCCGAACCGCCATGCAGCAGCTGCAGGAACACGACACTGTCGATCCTGACCAGATCGCCGCCCAGGGTTACTGCTTCGGGGGCGCCGTGGTCCTGAACATGGCCCGCCTGGGCATGGACCTGGAGGGCGTGGTGAGTTTCCACGGCAGCCTGGGCAGCCCCATCGAGGCGGAATCCGGTGAGGTGGAAGCAGCCGTGCGGGCCTATACCGGCGGCGCCGACCAGTTCGTCCCCTCTGAACAGGTTTCCGGCTTCGTTCAGGAAATGCACAGCGCTGACGTGGACTACGCGCTGCGCAGCTTCCCGGGCGTCCAGCACTCGTTCATGAACCCGAAGGCGGATCAGTACGCTAGGGAGTTCGACATGCCAGTGGGCTATGACGAACACGCGGCGGAAACAGCCTGGGAAGGGACCCTGCGTTTCTATGACGGGATCTTCGACTGACCAGCCATGGCCCCGGAGCCCCCATGGCGGGGACTGAACCGGGGCAGCTCCAGCGCGCCGACGACGGGCAGACGCTCCGGGCCACGGGTGACTGGACCCTGACCCATTACAGCGCCCTGCGCCGAAGCACAAGGGCCATCAGCAGCGCCCCCACCCAGGTGGTGCTCGACGGCATCCAGCATCTGGATACAGCGGGGGCCACCCTGCTGGCGGAACTGGTGGGCGGCGAGCGCCTGCGCCAGATCGCCGGGAACAGCCCGGAACTCCCGGAAGCCCGCCGGGCCCTGCTGATCACCGTGGCGAATGCCATGGCCGACTGTGGCACCATGCCACCGGAGACCCGTTGGGGCCCCCTGGAGCTGCTGGCACGCATGGGCAAGGCACTGACCGATGCCACCGCCAAGGCGCGGCTGCTGATCGGGTTCATCGGGGCCGTTATCGCCTGTGCCGGGCGCTGCCTGATCTCGCCCCGGCGCTGGCGGTTCACCGCGCTGCTGCACCACATGGAGACCACCGGCCTCAACGCCGTGCCGATTGTTGCCCTGCTCACCTTCGCCGTGGGCGCGGTCATCGCTTACCTGGGTGCCACGGTTCTGGGCCAGTTCGGCGCCAGCGTCTACACCATCGACCTGGTCGCCTACTCCTTCCTGCGGGAATTCGGTGTTCTGATCACCGCCATTGTCATGGCCGGGCGCACCGCCAGCGCCTTCACCGCCCATATCGGGGCCATGAACGCCAACGAGGAACTGGACGCCCTGCGCGCCCAGGGCCTGGACCCAGTGGAGCTGGAAGTCCTGCCACGGGTACTGGCCGTGGTGCTGGTACTGCCCATGCTCAGCTTCATCGCCGTACTCGCCGGTCTTGGCGGCGGTGGCCTCATTGCCTTGACCGTGGTGGATATTCCGGTTTCGCGCTTCATCACGGCCATCAGTGAAGTCCCGCTCAACCATTTCCTTGCGGGCCTGGTCAAAGCCCCCTTCTTCGCTTTCCTGATCGCCGTCATCGGTTGCCTGGAAGGCTTCAAAGCCGGGGGCAGCGCCCGCTCCGTCGGGGTACACACCACTTCCAGCGTGGTACAGTCGATTTTTGTGGTGATCCTTCTGGATGCCCTGGCGGCCATGTATTTCATGGAGATCGGATGGTGATGGATACCGCGCGCGGCGCCCTTATCGAGGTCAGCGGACTGAGTAACCGTTTCGGGGATCACAGGGTCCATGAGAATCTGGATCTGAGCCTGAACAAGGGGGAGATCCTGGGCGTGGTCGGCGGCTCCGGCTCCGGCAAGTCGGTACTGCTGCGCAGCATCATCGGCCTGCATGAACCCAATAACGGCCGCATCAACCTCGAGGGCGCCCCCCTGGACCACCGGGGCGCGCCGGATCCACGCCTGACCCGTCGTACGGGGGTGCTGTTCCAGCGTGGGGCTCTCTATTCCTCTCTGACCCTGTGCGAGAACATCTCGTTGCCCCTGCGGGAGAAGGCGGGCCTCGGAAAGGCCGATGCCGAAGCACTGGCGCTTACCCGGATCCGGCTCACCGGCCTGGAAGCCAAGACCGCAAGGCTCTACCCGGAAGCCCTCTCCGGCGGCATGGTCAAGCGCGCCGCCCTGGCCCGGGCGCTGGCGCTGGATCCGGATCTGCTCTTTCTCGATGAGCCCACGGCTGGCCTTGATCCCATCAGCGCCGCCGCTTTCGACGAACTGATCCTGACCCTGCGCGACGCCCTGGGCCTGACCGTGTTCCTGGTGACCCATGATCTGGACACACTCCACCGCGTATGTGATCGGGTAGCCGTGCTCGGCCAGGGGCACGTAATGACCATAGGTACCCTTGACGAGGTTGCCAACATGGACGATGAGTGGATCCGGGCCTACTTCCACGGGGCACGTGGCCGGGCGGCCATGCGCCAATCATCCACCAACCGGGAGAGTGCCTGAATGGAGACCCGTGCCCATCACATCCTGATCGGGCTCTTTGCCATCCTGATGGTGGCCGGTCTGCTGCTGTTCGGCTGGTGGTTGTCGGAAGGCGGTCTCCATCAGAAGCAGGCGGAATACCGCATCATCTTCAATGAGGCCGTCTCAGGGCTCACCGTTGGCAGTAACGTCAAATACAACGGCATTACGGTTGGTCAGGTCACCTCGCTTGAACTCGATCCGCGCGACCCACGCCGGGTGCTTTCCCGCATCGAGGTGGACCCAAGCACGCCCGTCAAACAGAACACCCATGCCCAGATCCAGCCCACGGGCCTGCTCTCCGGAACCGCCCATATCCGGCTCAGTGGCGGCACACCGAACAGCCTGGCCCTGGTGTCGGAACCCGGCACCACGCCGGAGATCCCGGCCCGTCCGTCGCCGTTCTCACAGCTGCGCGAACAGAGCGGCGACATCCTCGCCAACATCAACCAGCTGGTGCAGCGCATGGAATCCCTGCTCTCCAGGCGCAACCTGGAGAACATCGACCGGACCCTGGACGGCATGGCGGAACTGACCCGCAACCTGAACAACCAGCAGGAACGGATCAGCAGGACCCTGGAGACCTGGAACCGGACCGGCCAGCAAGCGCAGACAACCCTGAGCGAAGCACGGGCTCTGATCACGGATACCCGGCAGATGCTGAAGAAAGACGCGCCGCAGGCCCTGGCGGATACCGCGGAAGCCGCACGCGCCACACGCCGGGCGGTTACGGAGGTCGAGGCACTGGTCAGCGGCAACAGGGAAGCCCTGGAAAAGGCCATGCAGGGGTCCGCCAGCCTGGGCCCGACCCTGGAGGAAATGCGCCGGACCCTGGGCGCACTGCGTGATCTCAGCCAGCGGCTGGAATCCGATGCGGCCGGCACCCTCTTCAATCGGGACAAACTCGAGGAATACCAGCCATGAAGCACACGGCCCATCTGCCGGCACGGCTTGTGATACTGCTTGCCGTCACCCTTGTGGGGGCCTGCAGCGTGCTGCCGGAACCCAACCGCTATGAGCTCTACCGGCTGCCGCCCTCCAGCCTGAACGAACAGCCCGTGGAGCCCAGCGCCACGTCACTGGAGATCCGGGCCCCCAGGGCAGACGACCTCACCAGCAGCAACCGGGTGGTCGTACTCCGCGAGGGGCAGCGCCTGAGCGCCTGGTCAGGCATCCGCTGGAGCGCGCCGGCTCCGGAACTCTGGCGGGATCAGGTTCTGGACGCCTTCCACAACACCGGCGCCTTCCGCACACTGGGCATCCGTGATGACAACCTGAACGCGGACCTGGCCCTGAGCGGCCATCTACGCGCCTTCCTGGTGGACCAGACCGGGGCAACGCCACGAGCCGTGATCCGGTTCGATGCGCAGCTGGTCGACAGACGGGAAGACGGCACCAGAGCCACCCGCCGGTTCAATGTCTCCGAACCGCTGGCGAAAAACACGCCCACGGCCGCAGCCCGCGCCATGGGCACGGCTACCGACCGCATGGCCGAACAGCTACTGGACTGGATGGCGTCCGAACGCTAGCGCCCGAAGCCGAACGCCTCCCCGAAGCTGGAGCAGCGTTCATACCGGACCACCTCACCGCTTTCCAGTTCCAGCGCCACCCGGTGATGGGTTCCGGTGTGGGGCCCGAAGCGCACCTCGCCATTACGCTCGGCACTGATGGCCACAACGCCACTGGCAGAGCAGGGGGCCTGTTGCTCCACCAGCCCCGTGCCGGTGGCGATATCCACCCACCCCCCGAGCTCGGAACTGAACAGGCGCCCCTCAATCGTGGTCACGAAACGCGTGTTGAAGGAGGCGAAGTCACTGTCGCCCTCCCCTTCCTCCGGGGTGATCTCATCACGCACCCCCCTGAGAGCGGTATAGGTTTCGCCCAGCACCATCTCCATACGCTCGGTACTGCGCACCACACCGCCCTCAGCCGGGCGCAGGACCCGCTGCTCACCACGCAGAGCGATCGGCTGACGCTGGCTGCCTTCTCCCTGGTAGCCATGGACATCGAAGGACTCAATCACCTGCTCACGCCCTACCAGGGGGCGGAAGTCTCGCCGGTAATAACCATTGAGCGATAGCATGGGGCCATCCCCAAAGTGACCACGGCACTGATCAAACTGGTAGAGCAGCTCCCTGGAGCCCGAGCGCTCGCCGTCCGGCCCCTGCCATTCCAGGTGGAAAACACCGCCGTCCGGGCAACGCCGGGTTTCACGGTCACCGCCTGAACCACCCAGATTCACGGTACCCTGAACATGGCTGGCCACGGGCGCCATGAAGGCCCGCGAGCGCATACGGTAGAACGCCGCCAGTGCGCGGCCCAGCGCCTCCGGCTCATCCAGCTGCGCGGGCCGGGAGACCTGCTCGCGTTGTTCAGCGAAGGAAGGTTTTGTCTCCCTGCTGCTATCGTCCGCACCATCGCTGTTTTCCGCGGAGGCCGGTTCACTGGCGGCTTCATCCGCGGATTGGTGGGATTGTTGGCTCTGTTGGGCCACCTCGCCCACCCGCACAACCTTGGGGTCAACATCCGGCGGGCGAAGGCTGCAGCCTGTCAGGCCCACCAGCACCAGCGCCGCCAGCGCCAGTGCCCGACTTCCATCTGCTTTCAACAAAGATTCAACCTCTGTCGGCACCGGTGTCGGGGACCTGGTCCGCGTAACACACCGGTGAACTGGATTCGTTGGGGCCCATGGTCTCAGCCCACTCCTGTGCCAGAACCTCCGCCAATACCACCGCCTGGTTGTGCTCGCGGTCGCGGGCGGCATACAGGAGGGTCACGCAGCCCTTTTCCATCTGTTCCATAAGCCGGGAGAGCGCTTCAGGGCACTGGGCCAGCTCATCCCGGTAGGCCTCCCGGAACCCCTGCCAGCGTTCCGGGTCATGCCCAAACCATTTGCGCAGTTCCGTGGAAGGTGCCAGCTCACGGCACCATTCATCCAGTGCCGCTGCCTGCTTGCTGATGCCCCGGGGCCAGACCCGGTCCACCAGCACGCGGTAACCATCGTCGTCGGAGACGGAATCATGGATCCGCCGGGTCCTGATCCGGTCTGTCATTCCGGGCCTCCTTCCGCGGATGCCGAGGCCCTGATCAACCCGTTGTCCTCACGACCAACGAGCACCAGGGTTCCATCCGCTTCCATGCGAGCGTTTTCAACCCGGCTCAAAGCCCCGATAAACCGTTGCTCGAAGCCCATGACAGAAGGCGGACAGGCCATCCGGGTGGTGGCTGCCCGCTCAATGATCAGGCGATCCCCGACACGTTCCCAGGCCGCCATGAAGTGGTTGCAGCCGGACCGCCCCGCAAGACGGCCCTCCGGCATGAAGTTCAGGGTGACCGGCCGTGCCTGTTCCGGTACCGACGCGTCCTCCACCGCGAACACACGCCATTCGGGGGACTCCAGGCTCGCCCGGTCCGTATGCCTGCACTCGGGAAGACGCTCCCCGGCCAGGGTTACGGTAACCCGCTCGCCCTTGCTCCAGAACTCGGTGTCGCCGGAACGGCTGCGATACAGGGCTCCAGTGGCACTTTCCTCGCGCCTGAGTTCCCGCCTGCCGTCCTCCATGTGCAGCTGCAGCCGGTCTCCGGCAACACTGTACCCCAGAGTGCGGTCACCACAGCTCAGCTGGTGATCCGCCGCCTCAGTCCCCTCCGGCATCAACTGACAGGCCGGCAACGCCAGCATCAGAACCAGAAGAGCAGGAACAGCCACGGGTATTCGCATGCACGGACTCCGGCAACCGCCTTTCAGAATGTGAAAACAGTATAAAGGCTTGATCGCCGGTTGTGGGATTACCTGTGCGAGTAACACCACCGCAGCGCCAGTGAGCGTGCGGCCGGAAGGCCGGAACAGTAGCCGAGCCGCCCCTGCACGCTGTGCAACCCTGCACGGCGGAGCTTCAGGATGATGCGTGCGGGCAGCCCGGCCAGGATCAGGGAGACGCCATCGTGGTGCATTTCCCGGATCAGGGTTTCCAGCGCCACAATGGCCGTGCCGTCCATGCTGGGCACATCGTGCATGTCCAGGATCACGATACGGATTCTCGGGTCCACCAGACGCAGGGAGGTCACGGCCTTCTCGGCCGCACCGAAGAACATCGGCCCATCCACATCATAGACGGCCACCTCCGCAGGCAGCCCCTCCACCAGGGCATGGTCCTCAGCACTGACCTGCTCTACTTCCGTGAGCAGTGCCATGCGGCGGATGAACAGAGCGGCGGCCAGACCCACTCCCACGGCCACCGCCAGCACCATGTCGAACACCACGGTCAGGGTGAAGCAGACCAGCAGAATGGTCACATCCCCCGCCGGCGCGGAGCGCAGTGTGCGCACGAAAAGCCGTGCCTCGCTCATGTTCCAGGCAACCACGAACAGAAGTGCCGCCAGGGCCGCCATGGGCACCATTCCCAGAACGCCGGCCAATGCCACCACCGCAAGCAGCACCACCAGCGCGTGCACTACCGCCGCGATCGGCGAGCGGGCACCGCTGCGGATGTTGGTCGCCGTGCGGGCAATGGCCGCCGTGGCGGTAATACCACCGAAAAGTGGCGCGGCAATATTCCCCAGCCCCTGGCCAATCAGCTCCGCATTCGGATCATGCCGGGTCCGGGTCATACCATCCGCCACCACCGAACACAGCAGGGACTCGATAGCGCCCAGCATGGCAATGGCCAGAGCTGGTCCGATCAGCGCCTGGATCAGCTGGAAATCCACCGTCAGCGGCTGGCCATCAGGGCCCGGCAGGGACCACGGCGCCGCCAGCGTGGGCGCAATGGGCGGGATCCCGGTGCCGCTTTCGCCTCCCGCCTCCCAGGTGAAGCGCGAGGCAATGGTTTCCACTCCCGCACCACCGGCGAACCAGTGATTGATGGCATAGGCCGCAGTCGCCCCGGCAACCAGCCCCATCAGGGGCGCAGGCACCGGCAGCTTCAGGCGTGGCCACATCAGCAGTACCGAGAGCGTCAGCACACCAATCCCCAGCTCGACCGGGTCAAAACGCGGCAGGGCCCCCAGTATGCGCCCCAGGTTGGCGAGAAAATGCTCTCCCATACTCACGCTGAGCCCCAGAAAGTCCGGCACCTGCAGTACCGCGATCACCACCGCGATACCAGCGGTAAACCCGAGGATCACCGGATAGGGAACAAACTCGATCAGCCGCCCCAACCGGGCCATGCCCAGTGCCACCAGCATGACGCCGGCCATCATGGTCGCGATGAGCAGCCCACCCAGCCCGTATTCCTGAACGATCGGGAAAAGAATCACCACGAAGGCCGCGGTAGGGCCGGACACGTTGAAGCGTGAACCTCCGGTCAGCGCAATCAGCACGCCGGCAACAATCGCTGTATAGAGACCGTGCTGGGGCGCCACGCCCGTAGCAATCGCCAAAGCCATGGACAGAGGCACGGCCACGGTCCCAATGGTGATTCCAGCCATCACGTCGTGGCGCAGATCGGAAAGGCCATAACCCTGTGCCCAGGCGGCACGCAGGCCAGTGGCGATGCCGGGAACATTCCTCAGGAAGGATCGATCAGTCATGGGAAAACAGACTCGCCTTTAGGGATTTCATTCAATGTTAATGGTATTAACATATAATACGCATACTATCATTGGAGAGCCGGAAATTCACCTCGCCACAGCGGCCACAGGCACCGAGACAAGCAACGAATACAACGGGGGAACCAGATGAAGCGCGAGGACATCATCGACCTGCACAGTCATCACAGGATTGATGCGGCACGGGTCATTCCCGCACCGTCGCAAAGTCGAAAGTGGATTCTTTTCTTTCTGGAAACAGAGGGGCGCAGTTATTTCCTGCTGAACGAGAACGACGACATCTGCCAGTTCCAGACCGTCGACGAGGCCATTGGGGAACTGCAGGCGCTCGGTTTCAAGTGGGCGGTGGTCCGGTTCTGAGCTACTTCTCCTCGCCGGAGACAGGAGTACGTGTGGGGTAATCCACACCATGGCGGGCGAGATAGTCCCGGATGAGCTGGCGCACCACCTGGGAGGTGGTCAGATCCTGGGAGGCGCACAGGTTTTCAAAGGCCTTCTTCTTTTCCGGATCCACCAGAACCGTCAGGCGTGCAGTCTTCGTTTCCATAACCATCTCCCGGCACAACGTATTTACATCGAATTATAATCCATTACCCATGCCATGTTCATCAACGCCCCGGTATGCCCCACCTGAACCCCATCCACTGGATAGGGCTTCTGGCCAACCTATCCGGCCACGACCCTGTTACGCCCCTGATGCTTGGCCGCGTACAGTGCCCTGTCAGCCCGGTCCTGCAGGGAGAAGAGATCTTCCCCCTGGCGCCACTGGGCTACGCCCAGGCTCACCGTCACCACGCCCACACCATTGAACGGTTCATCGGAGATAGCCGCCCTGACCCGCTCCGCCAGTTGAGCACCCTGCTCAACATCGGTCTCGGGTGCGAGTATGGCAAATTCCTCACCGCCCCACCGGGCCAGCGTATCCGCATCACGGAGGGTGCCGGCCACGCGTTGGGTAATGCTCGTGAGGATCTGATCACCCTCTAGATGCCCGAAGCGATCATTCAACGACTTGAAGTCATCCACATCCATAAGTACCAGGGTCACATCCTGGTCATAGCGCGCTGCGCTTTTCAGCATGTTCTGCGCCAGCGCCTCAAACTTCCTGCGATTGAACAGGCCTGTGAGGAAATCGGTTTCCGCCTGCTTCAGCGTTGTTATATCCCTCACCACCGCATAGGCGCCGACTACTTCACCATTACGCAGAATATGGGGCTCATACTGGGCATGAACGGTCTGATCACCACTGGCATAGGGGATTCGAGATTCATAGCTGACAGAGTTGCCGGACAGCGCAGCATCAAGATGGGGGCGGATGGTTTCATAAGCCTCATTACCCAGGACTTCCCATAAGTGCTTACCCCGGATGTCGGCGGCAGAAATGCCGAACCATTTTTCGTAAGCGGCATTCACTTCCTGGTAACGGCGGTCACGATCGATATAGGAGACGAGGATCGGTATCGCGTCCACCAGCAGGTTCCGCCGGCTGACTTCATCGTCAAAGGCTGCTGCGTTGAACAACGCTGATGCCAGAACGCCCGATGCCAGCTCAAGCAACTGGCAGTCTTCCTCGCCAAAAGCGTGCGGTGTCGCCGAAAAGACCTTGAAAACACCATAACAACGGTGTTCATGAACCAGCGGCACCATAACCCCCGAAATAAACCCGATCCGCTGGGCCCCCTCCTTCAACCGGACCCGATCATCAGACCGCGAGTCTTCACAGAGCAGCACTTCCTGACGGCGGTAGCTCAGGCCGGAAAGGCTTTCATCGATCGGCAGACGCCAATGAAGTGACTCACGCGCGCCTCCCGCGACTGCGCGGTAAACCAGTTCATCGCCTTCCGCCTCTTCCACCACGGCAGCGTCGGCGTTGGTTATTTCCAGGGCTGTTTCGACAATCTTCTCGCGAACCCGCTGCAGATCCAGGCCACCCTGAGCAACCTCCCGCTGTATCCGGTTCACCGCTTCCAGCTGCTCTCTGCGACGCAATCGCGCGCGTCTGTCGGTAATATCACGCAGTGTCGCCAGATAATGAGTGACCGCACCGCTATCATCCTTGATGGGGTAAACGGACCATTCCATCAGAAAGGGCGTTCCATCCCTGCAATAGTTGTAAGTCTCTCCCGTAAACGTTTCTCCGCGCTCCAGCGCCCCCTTGAGACGCTTCAGTACAGCTTTTTCCGTTTTCTCCCCCTGCAGAACCCGCGGCGTAGCTCCCAGAACATCCTCACGGGCGTAGCCCGTCATGGTTTCAAAAGCGCGGTTAACATAGAGGATCCGGGGCCCAGGGGTATCCAGTTGAGGGTCCGTTATCATGATCGCGTCATTGCTCTTTTCCAGAGCCTCTCTGAAAAGTCCGGGTGGCAACTCCATAGGACGTATCTCACTCCAAAGTACGACGAAGCATTCCCTCTGGACAGGGCCGCTGCCCCTTTAAACGCTCTAATGTAGCAGTCTAATACGGAATCGGGGATCCTGATTGGTTCCTGTCACCCCTGCTTGCGGTACCTGTATGGCGTTCCCCCTGTCCACTGCCGGATCGGTTCCTCCAGCATCGCCGCCGAGAACCGCATGCGCGTCACCGGCTGCTCGCAATGCACCGGCAACGGATCATGAACGAATCTGTCACATCATGACCATTCCCGGTCCGTTTTGACCAACAGGATCAGCCCCCTGAATCACCGTTGAGGGACGCATCCAGAAAGTCCACTGCTTCGGCGGTTGCCCCGTCGTTGAACAGGAAACTCAGCACATGTCCGCGCAGCCAGAGCCGGTAGAGCCGCACGTCCACATCCTTCGCCCTCAGTGCCTGCGCGAAGTCTTCAGCGTGATCAATGGGCACCAGCGCATCCCAGGTGCCGTGGAACAGGAAGAACGGCGGGGCGCTTTCGTGGACATGATGGATGGGCGAGGCTTCGCGATGCGCCTCTGGATTGGCCTCGTAGGTCACACCCAGCAACTGCTCCAACCGCCGCCCGCCCTCGAACTTATCGAAGTCCGCCGGCAGGCCTCCCGCCACAACCGCACCGGGTTCCAGCTCGGCGCCACCCCAGGGCTCGTTCAGCGGCGACTCCTTCCCGGAGACCAGGCCCAACATGCTCACCAGGTGCGCCCCTGAGGAAAAGCCCCAGGCCCCGACGCGCTCCGGGTCCAGGTCGTAATCACCGCCATTCTCCCGGAACCATCGCATCGCCACCTGGAGATCATGGAGTTGGGCAGGGAATTGGTATTCCGGCGCGAAGCGGTGATCGATGTTCATCACCACAAAGCCCTGCCGCGCCAGCGCATTCGCCGTATCACTCATGTCCGCGCGGGAGCGGTACTCCCAGCCGCCGCCATGTACCATCAGAACGCCGGCATGCTGTTTTTCCGCCTTGGTTTCGGGGTAATGGATGTCCGCCCTCAGGGTTTCAGGCCAGTCATCCGGCGTGAAAAGGATGGCCCGGGCAACGCCAACAGCGTATGGGGGTTCGTCAGGGATGCCAGGTCCACTGGCGCAGGCTACCAACAGGAAGGGTGCCAGAAGACCGATCGCAATGCGCATCGCAGGTCGCTTTTTACGAAAGTGGTCTTCTGGGTACGGCAGCGGGTAACGCCGGGATCAGCGCCAGCCCACCTCATCAAACAGCCGGACAGCCCGGGGATTATTACGGCCAAGCACGCTGATATTGACGTCGTCCGTCTTGAAGTTGCCCCAGGATTCGAGAACCGGATCCGCGAAGGCGCTGTCCACAACCGGGAACTCATTGTTGCCGGACGCAAAGATATTCTGGGCCTTGTCGGACGCCAGGAACTCCAGGAATTTCCGGGCCTCTTCCGCATTGGGAGCACCGGCTACCACACCCGCGCCCCCAATATTCGCATGGGCACCGCGACCTTCCTGGTTGGGGAAGATGATGCCGACCCGCCGGGCCGCCTTGCGGTCAGCAATCTTGTCGGATTTCAGAAGGCGCACGTAGTAATAGTGGTTCGCCACGCCAACACTGCACTCGCCCGCGGCGACAGCGCGGATCTGGTCCGTATCGCCACCAGCGGGGGACCGTGCCATGTTGTCAACGACGCCCTGGGCCCATTCCTTCGCCTTTTCCTCACCGTGATGGTGGATAAGACTGGCCAACAGGGACTGGTTGTAGATGTTGGAGGAAGACCGGATGCACACCTCGCCCTCAAGCTCGGCACGGGTCAGGTCCTCGTAGCGCTGGACCAGCTCGGGATCGATGTTCTCCCGGTTGTAGAAGATCGCCCGAATGCGCTGGCTGAAACCAAACCACAGGCCCTCGGGATGGCGGAGTTGGTCGGGCAGGCGCTGCTGCAGTACCGATGACTCCACGGGCTGGAAGACACCCTCCTCCTCGGCACGCCACAGCCGGCCCGCATCCACAGTCATCAGGATGTCGGCCGGGCTGGCCGCGCCCTCGCGCTTGATCCGCTGGATCAACTGGTCCGAATCACCCTCCAGGGTGTTCACCTCAATGCCCGTCTCTTCGGTGAACGCGCTGTAGAGCGCCTCATCCGAGTCATAATGGCGCGCGGTGTAGATGTTGAGCTCTTCCGCGAGTCCAACACTGGGCAGGGAAAGTACGGTTAGAAACGGAGCCAGAACAAGGCTCTTTCGCCATGATTTCATTGCCGGTGCCCTCTTTCTCTGGTTGGTTCAGGGTTGATGTGATGGCTAGCATACCCGAACGAGAATGATTTGCATATCTGTTAATCGTCCTTCGCTGCCCCGCTACCGCGTCCAATAGGCGTTCTCACTTGAATTCATGTTATTCTGAGCTGTTTGGATTATTTCGCCGCATTGGTTGAGAAATCACTATGAACAGCCCGCGTGACGCTGCCTCCATGCCTTCCGATGCTCCCCCGGAGGCCGGGACTGCGACTGCCGCCACCGTACTCGCCCTGGAAGATGCAGGTTACGCAGCCGATGGTCACAGGATCGTCGAGCATGCCAATCTCGAAGTGCGGGCCGGTGAGGTCCTCTGCCTGCTGGGTCCCTCCGGGTGCGGCAAGACGTCGCTGCTGCGCACGGTCGCCGGTCTCCAGCCGCTTTCCGAGGGCCGGATCCTCATCGATGGCCACTGTGTTGCCGAGGCCGGTGGCGCCCACCAGCCGCCGGAGCACCGCCGTGTCGGGCTCGCATTCCAGGAGCCCGCTCTCTTTCCCCATCTCAGTGTACTGGACAACGTCACCTTCGGACTCAAGGGCAAAGGGGAAAAAGGGCGCCGCCAGCGGGCCATGCACCTTCTTGAGCTCTTTGGAATGAGCGAATGGGCCCAGGCCTATCCCCATACGCTCTCCGGGGGTCAGCAGCAGCGTGTTGCACTGGCACGGGCGCTGGCCCCGTCGCCCAAGATCATGCTGCTTGACGAGCCCTTTGCCAGTCTCGACGCGCGCCTGCGCGACCAGATCCGCGACGACACCCTCCACGTGCTCAAACGCCTTGGGGCCGCCACCATGCTGGTGACACACGACCCCGAGGAAGCCATGTTCATGGCCGACCGGATCGCGTTGATGCGCAACGGTCGCATCGTCCAGACAGGCACACCGCAGCAGCTGTTCCGTGAGCCCAAAGAGCCCTTCGTGGTCTCGTTCTTCGGCGCCGCCAACGAATGGCAGGGTAAGGTGCGCAACGGGTGGGTTGAGACGCCGGTTGAGCCTGTCGCCGCAGGCAGTCTCGCCGAGGGCACCCCGGTCCAGGTCATGGTGCGCCCCGAGGCCGTGCAGGTGACCCCTCTCCCAGAGCAACCGGGCGAAACCGACTCGAGCCACGTGCTGATGGCCCGTTTCCTGGGCCGGGGCAGCATGCTCCACATCTGCGCCCACGGCAGCGGGGACCAGGAGGCGCACGTGCATGCCCGCGTCCCCGGCCTGTTCCTGCCCCAGGAGGAGCAACCGGTTTCCCTGTCACTGGACCACGATCAGACCTTTGTCTTCCCGCTGCCCCAGGATCCTCCGCAGTAGGAGCCGGCGAGTCAGCCCCGTCAGCCCGTCCGGCGCTCTCCAGGGCGGGCGTGGCGCATGGCCCGGCTCAACAGGATGACCGGAATGATGCCCACGGCAACGATCACCAGTGATGCCGTGGCAGACTCCGCCAGCCGTTCATCGGAGGCCAGGTTGTAGGCCCGGATCGCCAGGGTGTCGAAATTGAACGGCCGCAGGATGACCGTTGCCGGGAGCTCCTTCATCACATCCACGAATACGAGAATCCCCGCCGCCAGAAGGCTGCTTCGCATCATGGGCGTATGGACGCGCCAGAGCGTGCCCAGCGGACTCTGCCCGAGCGTCCTGGCGACGGCATCCATGGTCGGCGTCACCTTGCCCAGGCTCGCCTCCAGCGTATTGAACGAGACCGCCAGAAAGCGCACCGCGTAGGCGTAGATCAACACGAAGGCGCTGCCACTGAAGATCAGCCCCGCCGTCACGTCGAAGTACTCCCTGGTGAACAGGTTCAGGTGGTGGTCAAGCCAAGCGAGCGGAATCAGGATGCCCACCGCAATGACCGAGCCGGGCACCGCATAGCCACTGGCCGCCAGGCGCGTTGCCAGCCGGATCGGCTTCGTCGGGTTGAGACGGCTGCTGTAGCTGAGCATCAGCGCCAGGACCACCGCCACCACCGAGGCCACGGCGGCCAGCACCACACTGTTGAACGCGAATTCCAGAAAGCGCACCCCGAACAGCGGATCGCCGGTGTTGATGGCCATCTGCAGCAGCAGCGCCCCCGGCAGCAGAAACCCAACCAGCACCGGCAGCGCGCAGACCAGAAACGCCCCCAGCGCCTTCGCGCCACGCAACGGGTATTCCGGCAGCTGCTGGTACTTGCTCGTCGTATGGTGGTACTGCCCTCCACCCCGTGAGACACGTTCCAGCGCCAGAACAATCACCACGAAGACCAGCAGGCACGCGGCCAGCTGCGCCGCCGCCACCTGCTCACCCAGCCCAAACCAGGTGCGATAGATGCCCGTGGTGAAAGTATCCACACCCAGGAACTGCACCGCGCCGAACTCATTGAGGGTCTCCATCATCACCAGCGCCACGCCGCCCACAATCGCGGGCCGCGCCAGCGGAACCGCGATCCGGCTGAACATGCGCCACTTACCCAGCCCCAGCGTGCGCCCCACATCCAGGACACATACGGACTGCTCCGTGAACGCGGCACGCACCAGCAGATAGACGTACGGATAGAGAACCACCGAAAAGAGAACCACCGCCATGCCCAGCGAACGCACTTCCGGGAAGGCGTAATCCCCGTGCTCCCAGCCGAACCACTCCCGCAGGGTCGTCTGCAGCGGCCCCGCATACTGCAGGAAATCCGTGTACGCATAGGCAATGACGTAGGTCGGAACCGCCAGGGGAAGCAACAGCGCCCACTCGAACACCCGCCGGCCCGGAAAGCGACACATCACCACCAGCCAGGCGGTGCCCGTCCCAAGCACCAGGGTGCCAATACAGACCCCGATACCGAGCAGCACCGTATTCGTGATGTAGCGCTGAAGCACCGTGTCCGCCAGATGGCTCCAGATCTCACCGGAAGGCACAAAGACATGGAGGGCAATAACCGCCACCGGCAACCCAACCAGAGCGGCGACAACAAGCGTTCCCCACGTCCAGAAACCACCGCCCGCGGATTTCACCGACCCCGATTGATGCAGCCCCTCGCTCAACGAATGCCCCCACTCACGCCCAAGGACAGCGCCACCCGTCGTATACCGCGGGCGCGCCACCACAAAATTCGAGCGAATACTAACACAGCCAAAAGATAACCCTTCCCATCCACGCAACCGTAAAGGGACCACAGGCCCGGAAAGCAACCATGACAGCAGCCCCGAAACTGTCACTTAATGACAACTTCTTTGACCCCAAACGCCATGGATGGCGGCTTTTTTCCCCTTCAAACTGACAATAAATGCCGATTTTAACACCGCCGGCCGACCAATCCGGGCCACCCCTGTAGGAGCGAGCTTGCTCGCGATTTTTCCGGATCACTCGCGATAGTTTCAGTATCGCTTGCAAGCAAGCTCCTACAGGCTGGACGTAAACGGGACGAATAATGACAACACCACTGCGCTTCATCACCTCCACCTCCCTGTTCGACGGCCACGACGCCGCCATCAACATCATGCGTCGCCTGATCCAGCAGAAAGGCGCCGAGGTCATCCACCTCGGCCACAACTGCAGCGTTGATGACGTGGTTAAGGCGGCGCTCCAGGAGGACGCGGACGCCATCGCCATCTCCTCCTACCAGGGCGGGCACAACGAGTTTTTCCGTTACCTCATTGACCGGTTGAACGAGGAAGGCATCGGGCACGTGGCCGTCTTCGGTGGCGGCGGGGGCACCATCACGCCGGAGGAAATCACCGAGCTGGAAGCCTACGGCGTCGAGCGCCTCTACCACCCGAACGACACCATGAACAGCGGCCTCGTCGCCATGATCGACGACGTCGTCCAGCGCGCCGAGCAGCGCCGCAACCAGAAGCGCAACCAGACACCCTCAGAGGTGGCTGCCCTGGCGCAGGATCTCTCCGCCATCGAACGCGGGGACTACAACCGCCCGATCCCGGAGAGCACCACCCCCGTCATCGGCCTCACCGGCACCGGCGGCTCCGGCAAGTCCAGCCTCACGGACGAACTCCTCAACCGCTCCCTGCGCTTCTGCCCGGACAAACGCGTCGCCGTACTCGCCATCGACCCCACACGCCGGCGCACCGGCGGCGCCCTGCTGGGTGATCGCATCCGCATGAACAGCCTCCAGAGCGAGCGCGCCTTCTTCCGCTCCATGGCCACCCGGCGCCAGAACCTCGCCACCAGCGCCGAACTGAACAACGCCATTGCCTACCTCAAACAGGCCGGCTTCGACCTGGTCATCGTGGAAACCGCCGGCATCGGCCAGTCCGACTCCGAAATCGTGGACCTAGTCGACCTGCCCCTCTACGTGATGACCAGCGACTTCGGCGCCGCCAGCCAGCTCGAAAAGATCGACATGCTCGACCTGGCCGAGGTCATCGTCATCAACAAGTTCGAACGTGGCGGCTCCCTGGATGCCCTGCGCGACGTGCGCAAGCAGTGGAAGCGCAACCACGTGCGGTTCGATGTGGAAGACGAACAGATCCCCGTCTTCGCCACCAACGCCAGCCAGTTCAACGACGCCGGCGTCAGCGGCCTCTTCACGCGCCTCGCCGACTGGCTCCAGTGGGACGCCACCGAACGCTTCCCCTGGGCCCTGCCGGACAGCACCCCCCTGATCGCCGCTGAACGCACCCGCTACCTCGCGGACATCGCCGAGAACAGCCGCGCCGAACGCGACCGCATCGAAACCATGGCCGAAGCCGCCAACCAGGCCCAGGCCACCTGGAACGCCCTGCACACATTGAAGGACCCAGAACTGCCCGAAGCGCTCACCGCCTTCGCCAGCACCGAACACGAAAACGAGGCCTTCACCACCCTGCGCCGCCAATACAACCAGGCGCTGGAGCAGCTCGACCCAACCATGCTCGCGGAACTCCGGAACTGGCCCGAACGCAAGGCCGGCGTGGAAGCCGAACGCTACCAGTACCAGGTGCGCAACAAGACCATCGAAGGCGACAACTACAAAGAAACCCTCAGCGGCCTCCAGATCCCCAAGGTCGCGCCACCCCAGACCAACAACTGGGGCGAACTGGTGCGCTTCCTCGGGCGGGAAAACCTCCCCGGCCACTACCCCTACACCGCCGGCGTCTTCCCCTACCGGCGCGAAGGCGAAGACCCCACGCGCATGTTCGCCGGCGAAGGCACCCCCGAGCGCACCAACCGCCGCTTCCACTACCTGGCCCTGAACCAGCCCGCGGCGCGGCTCTCCACCGCCTTCGACTCCGTCACCCTCTACGGCGAAAACCCCGCGCCCCGGCCGGACATCTACGGCAAGGTCGGCAACAGCGGCGTCTCCATCGCCACCCTGGACGACATGAAGAAGCTCTTCTCCGGCTTCGACCTGTGCGACCCCACCACTTCCGTCTCCATGACCATCAACGGCCCGGCGCCCACCATCCTGGCCTTCTTCATGAACGCCGCCATCGACCAACAGGTGGAACAACACCTGCGCGACACCGGCCAGTGGGAGCAGGTGCAACAACGGATCGCCGACCGGGAGCGCCCCGTCTACCAAGACGAACTCCCCGAAGGCCACAACGGCCTGGGCCTCGGCCTGCTCGGGGTGAGCGGGGACGAAGTGGTGGATGCCGAGACCTACGAACGCATCCGCGAACACACCCTCAAACAGGTGCGCGGCACGGTGCAGGCGGACATCCTCAAGGAAGACCAGGCCCAGAACACCTGCATCTTCTCCACCGAGTTCGCCCTGCACATGATGGGCGACGTGCAGCAGTACTTCACCGACCACGACGTGCGCAACTTCTACAGTGTGTCCATCAGCGGCTACCACATCGCCGAGGCCGGCGCGACGCCCGTCACCCAGCTCGCCTTCACCCTGGCCAACGGCTTCACCATCGTCGAGTACTACCTCTCACGCGGCATGCGCATCGACGACTTCGCACCCAACCTGAGCTTCTTCTTCAGCAACGGCATGGACCCGGAATACGCCGTCATCGGCCGCGTCGCACGCCGCATCTGGGCCCGCGCCATGAAACACCGCTACGGCGCCAGCGAACGCTCCCAGAAGCTCAAGTACCACATCCAGACCAGCGGCCGAAGCCTCCACGCCCAGGAGATCCAGTTCAACGACATCCGCACCACCCTGCAGGCGCTCTACGCCCTCTTCGACAACTGCAACAGCCTGCACACCAACGCCTTCGACGAAGCCATCACCACCCCCACGGAAGACTCCGTGCGCCGCGCCGTCGCCATCCAGCTCATCATCAACCGCGAACTCGGCCTCAACGCCTGCGAAAACCCCTGGCAGGGCTCGCACATCATCGAGCAGCTCACGGACAAGGTGGAAGAAGCAGTGCTGGAGGAATTCGAACGCCTCAACGAACGCGGCGGCGTACTCGGCGCGATGGACACCATGTACCAGCGCGGCAAGATCCAGGACGAATCCATGGTGTACGAACACAAGAAACACGACGGCACCCTGCCCATCATCGGCGTGAACACCTACCTCCCCAAGGAAGGCCAGGAAGCCGGCGGCGAACTGGAACTGATGCGCTCCAACGACGACGAAAAACACCAACAGATCGACCAGCTCCGCGCCTTCCAGGGCATCCACGAAAGCAGGCGGGACCACTGGCTGGAGCAGCTACAGCAGGTGGCCGCCAACCGAGGGAATACCTTTGAGGTGTTGATGGAGGCGGTTAAGCATTGTTCGTTGGGGGAGGTTTCGGAGGTGTTTTATCGGACTGGGGGGGCTTATCGGAGGAATATGTGATTCTCCATATTATAAGCCTTCCCGAAGGTCAAATCAGACCAAATCCCGAATCAGAGCGAGAAGTGATTTTGAACATACTCAACTAACTTCGGTCCTTCTAATTTATCAGTAGCTGGATTGGTACGAACATAAAAATCCTTTTCATCCAAATAACAGGGACTAGGAGAACCTTGACACTCGACCATAAGAACCTTGTTACCACCAACGTCAACAATTTTACTTTCAATAAAAGGATAATATTGCTCACCAATCCTTTGCTTGATCTTATTCTTCAAGAAAAGCATGAAGTTATCATAATTATTTTTATGACACCTCTTAACCTCATCAGCTACACCCTTAACTCCTCCCGAATCATCAACGCCTACTAGCAAGTACCCACCTAGCGTATTCAAAAAAGCAACAATAGTTTTCAGTGCTGCCACCTCAATATATTTTTCTTTAGTACCAGTCGCAACATCCATAGAGAGAGATTCTTTAAATTCAATCTCCCGTGATTCTCCTTGTCGTGCCAAACTCATTATTTTGTCAGCATCAGTTAGATGGCCAATCTCTTCCAACATAGAGTCAGCCCGTTCTGATATCAAAGAAGCATTTTTGGGATTTAAAGCCAACTCTTTATTGAATTCGTCTATAGCATCTGACAAATTCTCCAATTTCTTATGAGCTGCAACAATAAGTTTCTGCTCTTCAAAATTGGGTACTGCCACTAACGCTCTCTTTACAGAACTTTTGTTAAGTCTAGGTATAAAATTACCTTGAGTTAGTGATTTAAGCACTAAAAAAC
>NZ_VYJH01000020.1:0-13252 GCF_008709855.1 Halospina sp. K52047b
CTAAGATCGGCAATACAGTGTAAAGCCAGGATCGAAATAATAAGCCACCGCTTGAGCATAATCCGCTTACTCTTGAGATCTGATCATCCGGAACCTGACAGTTAATGATTTATCAATTAGGATTAAAGGACATTCAATGGCGCCATTTTATAATGTACTCGTCCTCGCACCGCATACAGATGATGCTGAACTCGGTTGTGGAGGGACGATTGCTCGCTTAATAGAAGAAATGCTTGCTTCTCGTGGTTACGAAGAATTATAGTATTCGTCTAAGAATTTTTATGTGATTCTAGATGCTGAAGGTGGCTAGATGTTTAATGGTATAAGTGCTTTTTTTAAAGATAAAAACTACAACCCAAAAGAATATTGGAATCAACGGACTGATCCAAATAATGAAAAAGGAAATGAGCAGGAGAGGGTTGCTTTTGACAGGGACTACATTGATCGTCAGGTTCGAGGATCCAGCTCAGTTTTAGAGTTAGGGCCAGGAGTAGGCAGAACATTTGATGCGTATAATAAAGGCGTTAATGTTTCAGCTCTTGATATTTCCGAAAACTATAAAGAACAATTAGTTGAGGAAGCAACAAAAAGATCTTTGGGCATCTCTTTTTGTTGCCTTGATAGAGCAGATTCAAGTTTTCCATATTCTGATAAAAAATTTCCTGTAGGTGTTGCATCACAAGTCCTTTTGCACATTCCTCCAGCCAATATTAAGCACACAATTTCGGAATTGGTTAGAACTTGCGAAAAGGTTGTAATAATAACATTTTATGAGCACTCCCCTGAGCGGAAAAACAAAAAAGCAAAGCATGTTTTTAACCATGATTATATAAAAATAATTAGTGAGCTAGGATGTCAGATTGATAATCTGGTTATGAAAGATAAGAGAATTTATTTTACTGTTCAAGATTATTCTGGGTGAAAACACTTCACTTATATTTTTGGTGCTACTATCACGATAAAGTTCCGGAGTAAAGTTACAGTTATTATAGGTTCCTGTTTAGGGATGTATAAAATCGCATGGCTAATGCGTTAAAATCAAGATTTAAATACCTTTTTTGAAACTCAGGGAACCTCTGAACGGTGTCTGTCAAGGAAGTTGGAACTCATCCCTACGCGGCCTCTAATACTGGCTCCGGGTTCAGCCAGACGGCACCGACTGGCTCCCAGTTGCGGGTATTTTGAGACCAGCGTTCTGGATTGCGGGCCTTGGCCTGCTCGTAAAGCCGGGCCCGCTGCTCAAGGATTGCCACCTCCTGCCCTTCGTGGCGCTGCTGCGGCGTGACATAGCGAACCGCACTATGACGGTGCTCATGGTTGTACCACTGAACGAACTCCAGAACCCACTGCTGTGCCTGATCCAGGCTTTCGAAGCCCTCCGGCGGATCTGCTGAGGTCAATTTTTCAGCATCCCCCCCACTGTCAGGATAGTTGGAACCTCATCCGATGTTAGAGTCTTACACTGAATCGGGGGCGTTTGAGAGAGTTCCAATGCGATATTCCGAAGAGCGCCGGGAAGCAGTTCTGAAGAAGCTGTTGCCACCGCATAATCGAACCGTTACCCAGTTGGCCAAGGAAGAAGGTATCTCCACGGCAACGCTGTACAACTGGCGTAAGCAGGCCCGTGCCCGAGGCCAGCTGCTTCCGGAGAACAGCCCTGACCCCGAAGGCTGGAGCTCCCAGGACAAGTTCAATGCCGTGCTGGAGACCGCCGCGCTCAGCGAAGCTGAATTGGCCGAGTATTGCCGCCAACGTGGCCTGTACCCGGAGCAGATCCAGCGCTGGCGCGCCAGCTGTGAGCAGGCCAATGATGCCGCCGATGCTGCTGCCTCACGCGAAGCGGAAAACGCCAAGTCCCAGCGCAAGCGCAACAAGGAGCTGGAGCGTGAACTAAAGCGCAAGGAGTCGGCCCTGGCTGAGACAGCAGCCCTTTTGACGCTTCGAAAAAAGGCCAATGCGATCTGGGGGGACGAGGACGAATGACCAGTGTCCCGGATCGCCGTGAAGCTGTCTCGCTGGTCGAAGAGGCCGTGGCTCATGGGGCGCGACTCAAAAGTGCCTGTGCGGAGCTTGGCATTGGGTACAACACCTATCGGCGCTGGCGCCGTGGCAGTGGCGATGCGCGCCCGCATGCTCAGCGGCCAACGCCGGCCAATGCGTTGACTCAGATCGAGCGTGATCAGGTTTTGGCTGTAACGCACCGCCCTGAGTTTGGAAGTCTGCCGCCGGGCCAGATCGTTCCCAGACTGCTTGATGAAGAAGGTCTGTACCTGGCGTCGGAATCGACCTTCTATCGGGTAATGCGCAGCGCTGGCGAACAACATCGTCGTGGCCGGGCAGCGCCGCCGAGCCAGCCCGGGCCTCCGAGACGCCATCAGGCCACAGGCCCCAATCAGATTTGGAGTTGGGATGTCACCTATATGCCCACGCGTATTCGCGGCCACTTCTATTACCTGTATCTGATCATCGACATCTACTCGCGCAAGATCACCGGCTTCGAGGCCTTTGATCGCGAAAGCGCCGCCAACAGCCGCGCTGTCATAGAGCGTGCGGTGCTGCGAGAAGGTGTGGCCCACCGCCCGCTGGTGCTGCATGCTGATAATGGCAGCGCCATGAAAGGCGCCACACTTCGAGCCCGGCTCGACACCCTGGGTATTACCGCCTCGCACAGCCGTCCGCGTGTGTCGAACGACAATGCCTTCTCGGAGTCGCTGTTCCGTACCTGCAAGTACCGGCCAAGCTATCCGCCGGAAGGCTTCGACAGCTTGGAGCAAGCGCAGCAGTGGGTGCTTGAGTTCGTGAACTGGTATAACCATGAGCATCGCCACAGTGCGATCCGCTATGTCACGGCGCAGCAGCGGCATAGTGGGCAGGATATTGAGATCCTTGAGCAACGAAAACGAACTTATGAGCAAGCTAAGCGTCGGAACCCGCACCGCTGGGCCGGAGGTACTCGAAACTGGACCC
The DNA here is from genome assembly GCF_008709855.1 of Halospina sp. K52047b. Classification (NCBI taxonomy): domain Bacteria; kingdom Pseudomonadati; phylum Pseudomonadota; class Gammaproteobacteria; genus Halospina; species Halospina sp. K52047b. Next base: position 2,968 of record NZ_VYJH01000020.1, read on the forward strand.
CGGTGGGAGACGTCTGGCTCAACCCGGAACCGGCATTAGAGGCGGCGTAGGGATGGGTTCCAACTTCCTTGACAGATACCGATCCCGAACCAACTTATATCGTCAGCCAATGTTCGGCTACTTTATTTCGGATTAGTATTAACCGCATTGGCACTATCCTTATATAAGGATACGATATTTAACCAAGTAACCTGGCGTTTTATGCCCAAATACTATGGCGCTTTTTACACAAGGATCGGAAATTGGAAGGAGAATTTTCAGCTGTGGCAGGAAAGCCCTTTATTTGGTATCGGGCTTTTGAAGCATTCAGACTTCCTGAAACACAGTGTGGATAATGAATGGTTACTTCTGGCCCGCGCAGGAGGTATCCTGTTGGTAAGCTTAGTTTCAGTCGGTTTATTTAGCAAAAAAACCCTGCGAAAAACTTGACCTTTTCTCGGTCGCTTGCTTTTTCGGCTGCCCTTTTCATGATTCCCGCAGCGTTCTTTTACAGCCTTATTATTATGCCGCTCAGTCTTATGCTATTTACTATTGCGACTCCCATTCCATGGAAAACTCTAAAAACGTCTCCCTAAGATCTGCAATACAGTGTAAAGTCAGGATCGAAATAATAAGCCACCGCTTGAGCATAATCCGCTTACTCTTGAGATCTGATCATCCGGAACCTGACAGTTAATGATTTATCAATTAGGATTAAAGGATATTCAATGGCGCCATTTTATAATGTACTCGTCCTCGCACCGCATACAGATGATGCTGAACTCGGTTGTGGAGGGACGATTGCTCGCTTAATAGAAGAGGGAGCAAGTGTTACCGTCGCTGCGTTTTCCACCGCGGCGGAATCTCTTCCGTCAGGAATGCCGTCCGATCAACTTGAACGTGAGTTCAAAGAAGGGATGTCGCGGCTTGGCGTACTCCCGGACCACATACTGGTGTATGGTTATCAGGTTCGACGGCTGTCATATTCAAGGCAGGAGGTTCTGGACGAAATTGTTGCAATGCGGCGACAGCTTAAACCAGACATGGTATTAATGCCAGCATCCACGGATTTGCATCAAGACCACCAAGTTGTTCACAACGAGGGGCTTCGTGCTTTCAAGGACATTACGATTTGGGGGTATGAGCTGCCATGGAATCACATAGATTTCGCCGCTCAAGCGTTCATGACTTTAGAAAAACATCATCTTGAAGCGAAGTGGCACGCATTGGAGGCCTATGAATCGCAAGTAGCCAAGGGTCGCCGGTATTTCCAGCGTGATTTAATGTTCGGCCTAGCTTCTGTGCGTGGCCTGCAAGTCAACACAAACTATGCGGAATCCTTCGAAGTCTACAGGATAAGGATGTAATTCAATGAACCCATCATTTCGAGATCTCAATCTCGCCCGTAAGCCGGAGCAACTTAAGGATCCCGGCACGGAGAAGTTTTTAGAAAATATGAACGAGGCATTGAGGCATTCAGAACACGCGACGTATAAAGAGGAAATACCGCAATATCCTTTCATATTTATTATAGGGTTGCCTCGATCAGGTACGACGTTGTTGAGTCAAGTTATCGCAGCGGGCCTCGAAGTCGGATACATCGATAACTTGGCGGCACGGTTTTGGCTTGCACCGGTCACAGGCATTCGCCTCTCGCAATCTATTTTTGGTAGTAAACGGGTTAACAGTTTCCAGTCTCATTATGGTGCGACTCAGGATCCGGTTGACGTCCATGAATTCGGGTATTTTTGGCGGCACTGGTTGGGAAAGCAAACTTTCGCGGATATTAAAAACGCACGAGTACACGAGGATAATATCGACTGGAATGGTCTGCGCCGAAGTCTTGCAAACATGCAGCAATGCTTTAATGCTCCAATGTCGTTCAAAAACATATATGGTTCCTATCATATGGCGCGAATGCAACGGGAATTGGGTAAAGTTCTTTATATTTACATTGAACGTGACCCAGTAGACGTTGCCGTTTCTATCCTGAAAGCTCGTGAACGGCATTACTCTGATCTCAACAAGTGGTGGAGTTATGTTCCTCCAGAGTATGAGAAGCTTCTAGATAAAGACTATTGGACGCAGATAGCCGGCCAAGTACATTATTTGACGCGGTATTATCGTAAGGAATTTGCAGACATTGAAGACCAACGAACTGTTTTGAGTGTGACGTTTGAGGAGTTGTGCAAAAAACCAGAGAGTATTGTGGAGGCTGTCCGTAACCGTTTGTGGTCGGTCTTTGATTGTCAGGTAAGCACCACGGGCACGTTACCGACCCGATTTAACCTGAACGCGCATTCCGGTGAGGCCGAGCTCCGCTCGCGGTTTGCCGAGTTACTGGAGGATTTTCGTAGAAATGACCCCTGAACGAAACAGGCATCGAGTCATGGCGATGCATCAGCCGAATTACATCCCATGGTTAGGCTATTTTTATAAGATTGCGCATTGCGATGTATTTGTATACCTAGATGCGGTTCAATATCCTCGTGGTCGCTCAGTCGCCTCTCGGAATGAGATTAAAACGCCGCAAGGTAGGACTACATTGACGATCCCAGTGTCAGTCCCCAGGGGGCGTGATGGCAAGGCCTCGTATGGGGAGATTGAGTTCGCTGATGTCAAATGGCGCCAGAAACATCTCCGCGCGCTTGAAACAAATTACAGAAAAGCTCCCCATTTTCAAGACGTTCACCCCATGCTCGCAGCTCATATAGAGTCTGCTCCAAACTTACTGTCCTTAAACATCGGGCTCATTGAGGATATTGCCAAGTATCTCGAGCTAGATGCGGAACGCGTTTGCATGAGTACGCTTGGAGAAGAGTTTGGTCAAAAGACGGATTTGATTGCAGAGTTATGCCGTGCGACTGGTTCAGACACTTACCTTTCCGGGACTGGTGGAGGGCGTGATTACAATGACGAATCGCAGCTCGAATCCGAGGGCATCCAGCTGGTTTACAGTGAGTTTGAACCAGTCGGTTATGCTCAGTTGTGGGGCGAATTTGAACCGCGCCTTTCAATTGTCGACTCTCTATACAATCATGGCCGGAATACTCGTGGTTTGCTTGGCCTAGATATATGAAAATGTTATAAGAAGTCGCTTTTCACGAGGACGCTTGGGTGCGCCGAGAAAGAAGTATGCATGTCGCACTATTTTGTGCCGCCAAACGGTCAAATCAAACCGGCTTGATGCCGGCTATGTGTGGGGGGACTGATGACCAAGATTACAGTTTGCCATTTGTCATCGGTGCATGATGCCGGCGATGCCCGAATCGCGCTCAAAGAGTGCGCTACACTGGCCTCTGCCGGATTTCATGTGACGTTGGTCGCCCCTGGTGTGCGAGAGTCAGTGCCTGCGATGGTGAACTTCGTATCTTTCAGCCGTTATAGTTCGCGTTTGCGACGCTTCTTGCTTGGGGGGATAAGAATGTGGAGAGTCGCTCGCGCACAGTCGGCGGATGTTTACCATTTTCACGATCCCGAGCTTCTCCTCGTCGGACTCCTACTCAAGCTGCAAGGGGCGCGTGTGATTTACGATGCACACGAGAATGTTCCGGCGCAAATTCGAGCGAAGTCCTATATAAGAGTCAGTATTATCCGGCGATTTATCGCTGTGATGGCTGCAGCTGTAGAGCAGGCTTCTGTCAGAGTGCTAGATGGCGTCGTGGCCGCTGCGCCGAGTATAGTTAGGCGCTTTCCTGAATCCAAGGTTACCTTGGTCCGTAATTATCCGCGGGTGGAAAAGATTCAGAAGGCCTCTGCAGCACCAGCGCCTGAATTCCCTATGGCCATCTATGCTGGAACCCTCTCGGAGGCGCGTGGCGTACTCGATATGGTTCGGGCTGTTGGAACTCTCGAAGGGACGGTCCGGTTATGGCTTGCTGGACAGTGGCATGATGAGTCATTTCAGAGACGCTGTGAGGCGGAGGAGGGGTGGCGTTTCACTGAATACCTCGGGCGAGTGCCTGCAGAGACGGTTTATGGTCTGATGAAGTCAGCGACAGTTGGGCTGCACTGTCCTCGTGTTTCGCCCAACCACAGCGACGGGCTCGCAGTTAAGGTGTTTGAATACATGGCAAGCGGGCTCCCATTCGTTTCCACCGACGAGCCAGCCAAGCGTGCGAACTTCGCGGGAACGGCCTTATTCTCGCAAGGGGGGGATCCAAACTCGATAGCGGAACAAATTAGAAAGTTAGTCGAGGATCCCGCGCTAGGTGCAGAGCTAGGTGCGCAGGGTCTCGCGCGCATCGCAGAGGGTGCTTCCTGGGAAGGCGAAGGAGAAAGGTTAGTTGCATTCTACAGGAACATACTCGGTCGCGGAGAGTTGGCCAACAGAGGGAATTGAGAGACCGTTCCCGACGCGCTCGCCAATCACTCGTCCGGCAAGTCCCTTGAGAATGATCCGAGCTCTTAGCTGTTCGGCTGCCAGCATCTGACACCGGCGCAACTAACTGTTGAGTTCTTCGCGTTCCTAGTCGGTGATTTCCAATGGCTTGACCGGAAGTCCTATGACCACTTTCCATACTCTGAGTGTTTTCCAGATTATACATTCTGATCAAAATTTATGCGGCGGACTTTTGTTAAGGCTCACTAACACGAAATTGGCCGATCAACCCTGCATAACGCCCCCTTTTATACTGTCCTTGCATCCGTGAAACGTAGAATTCTTCAGGCCATGCACGCCAGCCTTATAGGACCGAGCAAGCAGCGGACAAAATCATTGCTAGCTTGAACTTGCACTGCAAATTGACCTCTCAGGAACACCATGCGAATCATCTACCTCCACCAGTATTTCAACACCCCGCAAATGAGCGGCGGTACCCGCTCCTACGAAATGGCGCGACGGCTGGTCGCGAGCGGTCATGAAGTGCACATGATTACATCATGGAGAGAGACTGGGGAACTTACAGGTGGAGATTGGTTCGAAACCGAAGAAGCAGGGATCCGAGTCCATTGGTTACCTGTTCCCTACAATAATGCAATGAGTTTCAGAGAAAGGCTCCAAGCATTTTTCAGGTTTGCCTTGAAGTCAGCGCGTAAGGCGGCGGGTCTGCCTGCGGATGTGGTATTCGCGACCAGTACGCCTCTGACCATTGCTATACCCGGTGCATACACAAAGTGGCGCCAAGGCATTCCCATGGTTTTCGAGATTCGCGATCTATGGCCGGAGCTTCCTATTGCAATGGGAGCATTAAAGAATCCCATCTCGAAGGCCATGGCGCACCGATTGGAGAGCTTTGCCTATCGATCCTCTAAAAGAATTGTGGCCTTGTCCCCCGGGATGCGGGATGGAGTCCTGCGATCCGGATACCCTCAGGCTAATATCTCGGTGATTCCCAACAGCTCCGATCTCGACTTTTTTGATCCATCCAGCGCTGCTCCTGAAGATTTTCTATCGCAACATCCTGAATTACGTGGCTACCCGCTAGTTGTTTACACGGGAACCCTTGGAGCCATAAACGGTGTCGACTATGTGCCCAGGATTGCTGCCGCAGCACGTGAACAGGGTTTGAACATTCAGTTCGCGGTTATTGGACGTGGCATTGATGAGTCACGTATCAGGGAAGAGGCTGAACGTTTGGGGGTGCTGGGATATAACTTCCACTTGTATCCACCAATTTCCAAGGCAGAAACTCCGAACGTTCTTGCCGCAGCGGATATTGCCCTTTCCCTTTTCATCAACCTCAAGCCAATGTGGGCGAACTCCGCCAATAAGTTCTTTGATGCATTAGCCTCAGGGACGCCGGTCGCCATCAACTACAGTGGATGGCAAGCGGATACGCTTAATGAGAGCGGCGCGGGTATCCAGCTACCACCGGAAGAACCACATGAGGCAGCCCGCCAACTGGGAGAGTTGCTTGCTCATCCTGATCGGTTGAAAGAAATGGGAGAGGCAGCACGGAGGTTGGCTGAGGAAAAGTTCAGCAGGGACAAACTTGCCGATGAACTGGAAAGTGTGTTGCTGGACGCTGTGTCGTCGCCAGACGATTCGCAAACAGGCACTACGCCCCAATGATTGGATACCACTATTTTCCCGGGGCACGCACATCCTGGCGCCTTCACCACGGCGTACTCATACCCTTGGGGATGCCACACGCTCTACCGCTTATAACCGCGCAGGAAATACGGCAAACGTTAATCGAACACCGCGCCTTCCTAGTCCGTTGGGAAGAGAGTTTTGACCAACAAGGTGAAGGTGAATGGTGGCACATCATCAAGGATGCCCCGGAAAGCCTGGAAACACTGAGCAGCAACACCAGAAGCAAGGTTCGTCGTGGCCTTAAAAATACGATCTCGAAGCCAACAGCCCGCGAAGTAATCCTGAACGAAGGGTATGACGTCTATCGTTCGGCCTTTGATCGCTATGAAACCTTTGAGGCCATGTTCTCCCCTTCTCAATTTCGGGAGGCGGTAGAAGCATTGCCTGCTGAGACCGAGTTCTGGGAAGCGCGTAACCGTGAAACCGGGGAGCTTATCGCGTTCAGCGAAAACCTCGTTCGGGATGAGGCCTGCTTTTACAACACCATGTGGTTCCAGCCTCAGGCTCTGAAGGCGTATGCGGGATACGCACTAATTCACGAGATGAATAAGCACTACCTCAATGACCGGAGTCTGCTCTACGTGAGTGACGGTGCCCGGAGCATCAGCCATAGCACCAATATCCATGACTTTCTTGAACAGAAGTTCGGGTTTCGGCGTGCCTATGCCCGGTTGCGGGTGGTTTATTTTCCCGGAGTAGGGGCTGCGGTAAGGCTTCTCTACCCGTTCAGGCAGTGGTTCGCGAGCCGTTCTTCCGGGGTTTTCCAGAAAATAGCCGTTCTGTTGGAGCAGGAGCGTATTCGTCGTGCTTGCATCGAGCAGGAGGAAAAAGCGTGACAGGCCGGCGCTCCCCGCTTGTCAGGGCAGCACGGCTGCTCCAACGATTTCCTCAAGGTTGGTTGCGCCCATTGGAGGCCCCGTTTGTCCGGGCGAAAGGATCAGAGAACGAGCCCAGGCTTGTCTTTCTTTTCGCCCTTCCACGCAGCGGGTCAACCCTGACCTATCAGGCACTGGTTCACGGCCTTCAGCCGGTTTATCTCAGTAATCTTTGGAATCTGTTGTATGGGGTTCCCTGGACAGGAGGCCAGCTTTCCCATACCCGTTGCGCTGGCTATGAATCTGATTTCCAGTCCAGCCAAGGCTTCGTTGAGGGGATGTGCGGGCCGGCAGAAGGGCTGCGTTTCTGGTCCTACTGGACAGGCTGCGGGCTGGATGAAACAGCAGTGCCCGCGATATCCCGAAACCGACTAGAGCAACGGGTTACCTATCTGCGGACTGTTATGTCGGCGTTAACCAGTGAGAAAACCCCGATGGTTTCCGGGTATTTAGGGCATGCTCTCATCGCGGAGCGGCTTCGCGAGTGGTTTCCCGAAGCCCTGTTCCTTCGGCTCCACCGGGATCCCCTGAGTAATGCAGCCTCGATCCTGCGCAGCCGGAAGGCGGGCTCCGGGGGCTGGTTCTCTGTGTTTCCCGAGGAGTGTAGGGATGTCATTGGTCAGGGTATACACGCAGAGGTTGCAGCGCAGGTCTACTGGTTGAACCGGCGGCTTTCATGGCTTGATGGTGACTCACAGACGGTTCATATCGACTATGAAAGGCTGTGTCGCGATCCAAACGATGCGCTCGGGGCGATTATCAACTCCTCCAACACAAAGGGGCTGGAGCTGGCGATGCAGCGGGCGCTACCCAATGCATTTGAGTATCGATTGGCCTCTCCGGAGGACGATGACGACACCACAAAGCTCGCCCGGGAACTTGAACGCCTGGAAACAGAACACGGCCCCCTTCCCAAACGCTCGATAATCCAATGAATGCTCCAGTCGAAACATCAGGGTGCTATGCCTGCCTCGGACACTGAAACGACTTCGAACCAGGGGCTGAACACAGCCCAGGCCTGCCTGAAACGCACTTTCGATGCCTCGGTTGCCCTGGTGGGGCTGCTCCTCACCTTCTGGCTCATCGCCCTGACCTGGCTTCTCGCCACTCTCGACACCCGCAGCAACGGCTTCTTCACCCAGAAGCGCGTGGGTAAGGACGGCCGGCTGTTTACCGTGGTCAAGCTTAAGACCATGCGCCCAAGCCGCGCCCACAAGACCACCATCACCCAGTCCGGCGACCCGCGCATCACGCCCCTGGGGCGTTTCTTCCGCAAGACCAAGCTGGATGAGCTGCCCCAGCTCTGGAACGTGCTGGTCGGCGACATGAGCTTTGTGGGGCCACGTCCGGACGTGCCCGGTTACGCGGACCGCCTAGAGGGTGAACAGCGCCTGCTGCTCACGATCCGCCCCGGCATCACCGGCCCCGCCACCCTGGCCTACCGCGACGAGGAAGCCATCCTCGCCGCCCAGCCGGACCCTGAGCGTTACAATGACGAGGTGATCTACCCGGACAAGGTGCGGATCAACCTGGCGTACATCCGGAACTGGCGGTTTCGGGATGATCTGGTTTATATCTGGCGGACGGTTTGTGGGGGATGAGGTTGCGAGTCGATGGTATCGCGAGCAAGGCTCGCTCCTACAAACGGTCGGGATTACGGGTGATGTTGCGGGCGCGGATCACGAGACTGTAGGAGCTTGCTTGCAAGCGATCCTGGATCATCGCGAGCGAAGCTGGACGATAAGACGCAGCGTTAGCCGATTGGCTAAACGGCTCCCGTTATGCCATCATCACAAAACTAACCATAATGGTTAGGAGCATTGAGTGCCTTTATACGACTTGGACGACGTAAGAGCGGCAAGGAGGCAACGTTAGCTTTTGAGGCTTTCCGTATGTACGAATGCAAAGCTTGCGGCTCGCACGACGTAACGCAGCACGCCGAGAATGAAAGTATCCGGTACCGTCAGGGCGCTGTAGACGTCGCTTTGTCGTATTGCGTCTGTAACGCCTGTGGGCGCGAATTCGTGCCGACAGAGGTCATTAAACAGAATGATGCATTGATCCGGGCTGCCAGGCGCGCTTACGACGGCCTGCTGTCTCCGGAACAAATCCGCCATGGCCGGCAGTCACTGGGACTGAGCCAGGAGGAAGCTGCCAGCGTGTTCGGCGGTGGTGCCAATGCCTTCTCCAAATATGAGCGGGGCGAAGTCACGCAGAGCGTGGCCATGGATCGGTTGATTCGGCTTTGCGTGAATCATCCAGAGTTGTTGGATGAGATCCGTTCCGGGTTCCATGAGGTGTCAACGCTCAGTTGACCTGCACTACCCGGCCGACGAAATGCGCCAGCAGTCAAAGCTCAGTGTCTCAGGCGATCTTATTTCTAAAGAAGCAGAGTCCGGAGGGGCGGATGAGCTCTACTTGAGGGCCTTCGTCAGTTTTGGGCTGCGCTTCGTGCGCAAAGAGGAAACCACAGAAAACAGCGACCAGGGCCCTCTCTCCGAGCTGACGGCGACCTTTGCTGTGATTTATCGAATGAGCCGGGAACTCCCGGATGACACCATCCAGGAATTCATTCAGCACAATGTGGTTCACAATGCCTGGCCCTTCTGGCGTGAGCATGCCATTCGTTCTGCCTCCGAGGCCAAGCTTCCCCGCCCGCAAATCGGCTTATTCAAGCCACGGGCTGAATCCGAATAACGCTGGCCTCAACAGTTGTGGGTGATGTTGCGGGTGCGGATCACAGAGCTGTAGGAGCTTGCTTTGCAAGCGATCCTGGAGAAATCGCGAGCGGGGCTCGCTCCTACGGATTATGCAAGAGGCAGGCGTTTGACCAACCCAACTGGCATGCTGTAGCTTTCTGCTCATCCATGGAAGAATCTTAACCAGAGAGGCCGCACGCTCACGAGCCGGTAGCCTCTAATAGCAGAAGCAACGGATATGCGAAAAGTCCTGTTTTCCACCCTATCAACCTGCTTGGTCGCCATATCGGTTTTCTCTCTTCCGATCGCGAACATTTACGCCTACTCCTATATAGTCCCACTTTGCCCAGAGACAGAGGTTTGGTCAGCGCTTCTTGAGCCGGTGGGTGGATGTGACTTTTATCTTTATGCACTCCAAGCCCTATTCGGGGGACTGCTTTTTTTATTTCTCAGGATCATTAATTCAAAATATCTATCCCCTTCTGAGCATCTGACACTGTTCTTTCTATCCTCAGTATTTCTGACATCGCTATCCGTGTACATCGGACGTTACTATTTCACGGAAGCACTTTGGTTTTTAATGCCGGTAATTGTTATATCACTAACCCGGATTTCTCACGAGAAGGCAGTAAAAGGAAGGAAGAAGCGGCTTAAAGTGGTAGAATTTCAGGACCTTACACCAAAAACACACCACC
>NZ_VYJH01000021.1:0-6468 GCF_008709855.1 Halospina sp. K52047b
CTAAGGGGCTGCCTTGGAAAGATGTCGCGCAGATTGTTAATCAGTTGGGAATTAGCAAATCGGCTTTCGATGAGACGAGGATGGTTGATAGTGTTTTCACGGATAACGAGAGTATCTATCTTGCAGGAAAAGGAATATATAGGCACCGGAAGTTTCTGGATGTTGAGGAAGTAAGCTTCGATACTATTCTGAGTGAGGTTTACGATGAATTAAAAGATTTTTCAAGAAATGCTGCGCACTTGAGTGAGATTGTTTTTAAGTCAGACTTTTTGCAAGGTTTTGATTACTACGCGGTAAGGTATATCATAAAGTTATATGGTATTAGGAAGGGAATTTATTTTTATGGAAAATCTCAGGCAGATACGATTAGTTTAGATAAAAGCTTTAATTCTGTTAATCAAAAGGAGGTTGTTGTCGAGAAGCTGCGAACGCATGAGCAGGCGTTAACTAAAAGTGAAATAGCGCAGTTATTAAAAAGTAAAAGCTTGTTTCATGCGTCACTATATATTGATGAGCTTACTAAAGAGAAGCGAGTAGTTCAGGTGGATAAGATGTTGTACACGACTCCTGAGAAAGCCTTCGGTGATATAGATTTTGGAGCTCTTGGGGATTTCTTGAAAAAGATAGTAGATGAGTCTTCGAAACCTGTACATCCAAGTGCGATAGAGCCAAGGGCGAATGCAGAATTTGGCTGGGCGTACTCATATAGCTTCTATGACGCATTTTTAAAGTTCTGGTGTGAAGATCTTGGTTTATTTCGATCGGGGCATTTCTACTTTCACTCGGAAATTGGATTTGGCTCTTTTGGAGATTTTTTTGATCAGAAGGGTTCTGAGTCGTTGTCGCTGAAGGAGGCGATGGAAGTTATTAACGATAATATGGAGGTTGATATGGTAGTGGCTGAAAGAGGTTATTACAATTGGCGAGCTTCTCGCTTTGAATGAGGTTTTGCTGCGGTCGAGGTATAAGACTTCGGCCCCGCCGCGCATCACCCTTAACGCCTTTCTGCTGGATACCGGCAATCACCGGATCCTGATCGACACCGGCATCGGCGCCTTCGCCGGCGAGGGCGGTGCCGGCCTGATGGACAACCTCAACGCCATCGGCCTCGACGCGAGCGCCATCGACACTGTCCTCATCACCCTCATGCATCCCGACCATGTCGGCGGGTTGATCGATGCCGACGATCAGCCGGTCTTCCCGAAGGCGAGGGTGCTGGTTCCGGCCGGCGAACTCGACTACTGGCGCGGCGACATCCCGCAGGGCGCGCCCGAGGTCCTGATAAAACAATTCCAGGCCGCGCACCGCGTCATCGCCGGCGTCGGCTCGCGCATGCAGCGCCTGGCCGGCACCGAGGTCCTGCCGGGCATCACCCGCGTGCCGCTACCGGGCCACACGCCGGACCATTCCGGCTACCGCATCGTCTCCGGCGAGGACCGGATCCTGATCTGGACGGACATCGTCCACCTCCCCGGCATCCAGTTCCCGCGCCCCGAGGCCACGGTCGCCTTCGACGTCGACCCACCCCAGGCCGCCACCACCCGCCGCCACATCATGGCCGAACTGGCCAAATCCCGGGAACTGGTCGCCGGGCATCATCTGGATTTTCCCGGGATCGGGTATGTGGCCGAGGACGGGGATGGGTTTCGGTTTTTGCCGCATGTTTGGAGGCCTACGGTCTGAGGTGATTCCGGGAAACTCGCGAAGATCAACGTTTGGGGGACTCCTCCGCCAAACTGGTTTCTGATTGTGCTCGATGATAGGATTTCGTTCCCCGCGGTAAAGACAGAAAGGAGTCTGTGATGACCAAATGGATTTTTTCATCTGAAGATGAGCGCAAGACACACCACTTCGAGCCTGAGGTACGAAGCTTCAGGATGAAGAAGTTCTCCTACCTGTACCAAGAGGGTATAGGAGCCCACGGGAGCTTCTATGTTAAAGGCAATATCGCCACCAGAGGTGACAGCCTATTTATCTCTGCTATGGGCCATACGCCTCCCATGGAACTTGCCGACTACAAGGGGGCTTTTGACTTCTACGGAAGTGCTGTCTTGATTTCTGGGGGAGAGGTCATTGCGCGTAAGCGCCTTAAACAGAGCAATCAAGAGCTTTGGCCTGAAACCAAGTACGCTCCCATTGGCTCGGCCAAGTTCTACTTGGCGCCCTCGGAAAATCCATTTTCGTATAAGGTAAGAGTTGAGGTCGGCTACTGGTTTGATAGTGGCACCGGTACCAACTCAAGTTCCCTTGCAGTAAAGGAAATCCAGCTAAAGGGTAGAGGCCAATGACCAGTACAATACTGTTTCGTCGCCTGCTCATACAGGTCTTCATCATTGCGTTTCTGCTCGGTTGTTCCGCTGACCAGGATAAAGACGTCGATCAACCTAATAAGAACGCCGCAGCCTTGGTTAAGGAAGCACAACAGCTTATGGTGGAGCATGGTCAGGGCGAGGAGCTGGAAAAAGCCCTTAAACTGACAGAACGTGCCACGAAGGTTGATCCAGATTATGTCTCGGCTTATATCGCACGGATAAATATCCTGAAGCGTATGGGCAAAGCCGAGGGTATCGTTAAAGCAACGGAGCGTCTGGTTGAGCTTCAGCCCCATCCTGAGAACCGCCTCTCACTGTGCATGGCCCAAGAAGCAACCGGAAAAAGTGACGGTAAGAATTTGGAGTGTTACCGACAGCTCATCGAGAATATTGAAATTGATTCCGACACGCCAGATGGGAGAAGAGAGACCTATCTTCTCGCGCTCCGGTTGGCAGGGGATGAGGCTTTTGAAGATGAGCTGAATGCTTACCTGAAAAGCCTGGACTCCGATGATGACGACATGGCCCGAGAGTTGGCCAAATTCAAGTTCATTGAGAAGTCTCGGGAAGACTTGCTTCGAGAGGTTGCGCCCGTTTCACACTGATCTGCGAAGAACCAAACAAAACAAGGGCCAAAGGACAGGCCAAAGGAACTCCCCCTGGCTGACAGAGAGGACAACCACCACCAAAGACTCAAGGGAGGGGGCTAGCTACTGACCAGTCCGGTAAACGGATGCGGCGCCCACAGCAGAAATTATCGAAGGCGCTCCTGCCGGGCATCACCCGCGTGCCGCTACCGGGCCACACGCCGGACCACTCCGGCTACCGCATCGTCTCCGCCTGCCCCTGAAACTCTGAGTTGACAAATGAATAAGCAAAAACAAAACTGTCAACTAATAAAGGTGCGTCAACTTTGGAGGGAGCCATGCTGCATGACCGTATCCGTCGTGCGCGCAGGCTGAAGGGCTGGTCTCTTCAGCAATTAGCGGATGCCTTGGGGGACCTGTCGAAACAGGCTTTGTCCAAGTATGAACAGGGAAAGGACACACCGAACTCGACCCGTCTGATCCAGATCGCCGATGCGTTGGGGGTTACTCCCGAATACTTTTTCCGTTCAGAAGAAGTTGAGTTGGGAGAAGTGGATTTCCGCAAGCATTCGGCTTTGGGAAAGGGAAAGCAGGCGTCGATTAAGGAGCAGGTGCGGGAACACCTTGAGCGCTATCTGGCTGCCGAGCAGATTGTTGAGTTGGATTCTCAGCGTCTGGAGTTGCCGGCGTTTGCCGTTCGGAACGTCGATGATATTGAAGAGGCTGCGAATGAGCTCCGGCGGCAATGGGAGCTTGGTGTTAATCCCATAGCGAATCTCACTGAAACTCTCGAGGAACACGGCATCAAGGTCGTTGGTCTGGAGGCGCATGAAAAATTCGATGGCCTCTGTGCCAGGATTAATGATGGTGCTGACGCGGTCATCGTGAGCAACACTGACCGTGATGGTGAGCGCCAGAGGTTCAATCTCGCACACGAGCTCGGCCATTTGGTTCTGAAGATTCCACGAGAGATTGAAGGCACTCGGCAGGAGGAGAACTGGTGTCATCGGTTTGCTGGGACTTTCCTGTTCCCGGAAAAGCAGGTTCGCGAAACCTTTGGTGTCTCCCGACGCCGTGTGCTGGGTGAGGAGTTCCTTCTTGCAAAGCAGGAGTGGGGCATCTCAATGCAGGCCACTCTGCGCCGGCTTTATGATCTGGGCATCATCAATGAGTCATTCTACAAGTCCACTTCTAAAGACTGGTCGATCCGGGGATATCGAAAAGGCGAGCCGGATGCTCTCCCCAGCGAACGTTCCTACAGGCTGAAGCAGCTGGTTTACCGGGCCTTGGCGGAGGACTTGATCACTCCCTCAAGAGCGGCGGAACTCCTCAATGTGTCGCTCGACCAGATAGAGCGGGTGATTTCCAACCGGTAAGCGAGTGAGCGCAGGGATGCCAAGGAAGATTCTCGTCTCGGATACGAATATCTGGATTGATCTATATCGAGGTGGATTGCTGGAGACCGTATTTCAGTTACCGCATCAGTTTGTGACCACCGAGTTTGTATGGAGAGAGCTGCACCAACCGCCCGGTACGCGTCTTACCAATCTCGGCCTTCGGCTTGAATCGCTCAACCAGGATGAAATCCTGGAACTCTATGCACTTCGGGCTGACCTGGGAAATTCATCGATTCCGGATGTTTCATGCTATCTGACAGCACGGAACCGAAACTGGATCCTGCTTACCGGAGACAAGGCACTTCGCAGCTCGGGTTTTGAGGCAGACCTGGACGTTCGCGGCATACTCTGGTTGCTGGACGAGCTTTACGAGCACAGTCTGGTGAACGGCGGCACGCTGGCGGCAGGTCTGCAACAAATGATTGATCGGGGAGCACGCCTGCCTGAAACCGAGAGTCAGCACCGCATTAGATTATGGGAGTCCTCTGGAGCTTAAGTCTTCCCTCAGGCGAGGGTGCTGGTTCCGTCCCGGCGAACTCGACTACTGGCGCGGCGACACCCCGGAGGGCGCGCCCGAGGTCCTGACAAAACAGTTCCAGGCCGCGCACCGTGTCATCGCGCCGTTGGTTCGCGCATGGAGCGCTTGGCCGGCACCATATCCGACCGGTTCTTCAAGCATCTGCTTCGCTCATTCCTTGCTACACGCCCTAAGAACTTTTTTCGGGGGCGTTTGGCCGAACCCCTCCTCGCTGAAGAGCCTGAAGTTGTTTATCTGGTCGAGCGCCTGGGCCTTGGTCCCAACGTAAAAATCGCTGTAGTAGATGCTGCAGTCTCGCGTATACCCGTATTTCACAAGGTCCTCACTAAATATATAGACTTGGTCGTCAGCCCTGTTTTCCGGAGTATCGTTGAAGCTGGTCGTCCAGCGCCCATCAATGATCTGTCGGCTTCCGTCTTCTGATTCATAGAAGAACTTGTCACTCCGTACGCTGTTTGGGGTGACGTCTGTCTGCGTGAGTAGGATTCCGTCTTGCGGAATGTCGTAAACCGGCGCCCCATCTTCGTAGGTTAACGGTTCGGCGTCAGGCACGTTGTACACGACGTAAAAGGCGCCTTGGTAGTCTTCCGGCAACAGGAAGATTTCATAATTTTTTTCGTCGGCTGAACACCCAGTTGTTGCCTGTGCCACCAGGGCACTAAGGACTGTAAGGCAGCCCGTTATAACACGTGTTCTAGTCTTCATAGGTAACCGTCCAGATCGACGAGATCGTCGATGTAGTTGCCAAGCTGTTTGCGGATGTAGCTCAGGTCCTCGTATCCTGTATAACGACCATTGTTCGGGCTGGTCGAGGCGAACTGGGTGTTCCAATCCGAAATGCTTAGGAAGGCGCCCCGGCCTTTTTTCGAAAGGTTCGAAGAAAGAAGATCGGCAATGGTTCCACTGAAGCTGCCATCCTGGTTAAGGGGAAGCCTTACTGCAGATGCAATCATTGGATGGTTCGGATTGCCTCTTAAACTGAGTGGAGCCACGCCTTTGCGGACATGAATGCCAAGGAAAACGCGAGTATCGTCGGGGCCTACCACAAAGGCTTCGCAATTGGGAAAACCATCGCCTTTGATGAAGGTTACTAGGTCTAGATGGCGATTATCACGGTCAACGTACGCTCGGATCTTGTAGTTTACGTTCAATGTCGGAACATAAGTGAAGCCCAGCGTTTTTTTCATGTCTTCTGAGAACGGCATAAGGTGATTCTGCCCTTTATAGCCGCCGTCGATCCGAATACCCTTTCCGTTTGATCCCTTGGCGAGTTTATAGAACTTACTGGTGATCCTGTCTTTCGGCTTAATCGCCTTTCCCTTGTATTCGTATGGTTCATCTGCCAGCGGATGGTTGGAGGCATCCGAACCAGTTACGGTTCTCGGTTCGGCTTCGGGTTTTGTGTTCACAATAACGCGATGCCAGATACGCGAGGTTATTTTCGGGTGGCTGTTGGGCTTGAGCGAAAAACGGCGGTCATCGCCTTCGAAGTAGAGACCAGACCAGCCAAAGGTTTCTTTGGGATGAAATGATCGGATATTGAACTCGTACTCCGCGAGTTCGGCAGGACGTTGTGTGCCCATGGTGTCCTTCCTTTAGACGTGGTGGGTCTCCTTTCACTGACGCGATGCTAA
>NZ_VYJH01000022.1:0-5965 GCF_008709855.1 Halospina sp. K52047b
AAAATACGCCTGTCGTCAGTGCGAGGACGGCGTCGCCATTGCGCCGGCTCCGGCGCAGCCACTGCCCAAATCCAACGCCAGTGCCAACCTGCTGGCCTACTGCCTGGTGGCCAAATACGTGGATGCGCTGCCGCTGTATCGTCAGCAGCAGGCGTTCAAACGCCTGGGGGTGGAACTGCCCCGCAATACCCTGGCGCGCTGGATGATCCAGGCCAGCGAGCGCGTGGAGCCACTGATCGAGCGCCTTCGTGAGCACTTACGCGCCAGCCCGGTCATCCACATGGATGAGACCACCGTTCAGGTCAACGATGAGAAGGACCGCGAGGCAAGCACCACCTCCTACATGTGGCTGCAGCGAGGTGGCCCGCCCGAAGGGGGGTCGATCGTACTGTTTGACTACCGGCCCTCGCGCGCCGGGCGCATCCCCATCGAACTGCTGGGCCAGTTCCAGGGGGTGTTGGTGACCGATGGCTATGAGGGCTACGCGCAGATCGCCCGCCAGAACGGGCTGACCCATGCCGGCTGTTGGGCCCACGCCCGACGCAAGTTCGTCAGCGCCCACAAAGTTCAGCCCAAGGGCAAAGTCGGTCAGACGGACAAGGCGCTCAAGCTCATCCGCCGGCTCTACACCGTCGAACAGCAGGCCAGGCCTCTGAGCGTTGATGAACGACAGGCGCTGCGCCGGCAACAAAGCCAGCCGATCATCGACCGGCTCCAAGACTGGCTGGAAAGCCAACTTCATCGAGTGCCGCCAAAGACGGCGTTGGGCAAGGCACTGCATTACCTGTCGCAGCAGTGGCCGCGGCTGACCCGGTTCCTCGACGATGGGCAGATCCCGCTGGACAATAACCCGGCGGAGAACGCCATCCGCCCGTTCGTGATCGGGCGCAAGAACTGGCTGTTCAGTGACACCCCGAAAGGAGCCGATGCCAGCGCCCGCATCTACAGCCTGATCGAGACGGCCAAGGCCAATGGGCTCGAACCCTACGAGTATATGGTCAAAGTGCTGAGCCAGCTGCCAACAGCCACCACCGAAGAGCAGCTGGACCGGCTGCTGCCCTGGCGTCAGGAAGGGGCGGTCACCGCGTAGTTCGTGGACCGCTTACCGATCAACCGACCCGAGCTGGCGGCGTTACAGAACAGCGAAGGGAAATAGCCAATACTCGTTATCAGGCCTCCCTGACCCAACCGGTATTCCGGCTGGATGCCTGGTACGACTATAGAGCAGGACGCGCTGGAGCCCGGGTTGCAGAGCTCGAATTCAAGCAGCGTCTGCAACGCTTTAACAGGGAATTGCTTCAGGCGTATCTGGAAGCATTACGTGCCCAGGTCAGGGCTCGGACCCTCGACACTCGTGTGGAAGCTGCCGAGGCTCAGCGGAGGCAGGCCAAATCACGCCTGGACGCAGGCCTGACCTCGCGATTGGATGTTTCGGATGCACAGGCGGAACTGAAGCAGGCGGAGCTTGAGTTGGTTCGAGCCCGTTCCTCCCAGCACGCGGCAATGCAGAAACTGACGGCCCTAAGCGGTAAGGCGGTTGAAGAGGTTGCGCCACTTGCTGACCGTTTTGAGCCTCGCCAGCACCGTTATTCCTCCAGGGGCAAACTGCTTGATGCCAGCCGTTCCCGGAATGCCAGGGTTCAGGTGCTTGAAGCCGCCAGCATGCAGGCGGAAATGCAATGGAAGAGGGCATTGGCCGATTTTGCGCCTGAAATCGACTTGACGGTGAAGGCTAACCGGGAGCAGAGCGAGCTTGAGCAAGCCCCGAGTGCGGGGGCTCTGGCGGACGACGATATTGAGTCGGTGGTGGTGGGTGTCCAGCTTTCGATGCCTCTGTTTACCGGGGGCCGCAACCTTTCAGCCTACCGGCAGGCTCGGGCAGAAAAGGAGCAGGCCTACGAACAACGGCGCGCAGCCATTATCGAGGCCCGGCGCTCCGTCAAGGTGAATCTCAGGGATCTGCAGAGTCTTCGCGAGGCCATTTCAGCGGCGGAAGTCTCATTGCAGACGCAGAAGGAAAGGCTCTCTGCTACCAAGCGGGCTGCTGAATCCGGTCTGCGGGATACGGTGGAGGTTGTGCGTGCTCAACGAGCCCTGTTTTCCGCCCGTCAGGACTATGAAGAGGCTCGCATTGATTACGTTGGTGCGCTCGCTCGGCTCCGTGCGCAGACTGGTTCGCTGGATCGGGCTTTCCTGGAAACGGTCAATGATTGGCTGGAGAGTCCCTCATGACAGGCCAGTTGTTTCGCCAGGAAGCGGTAGCCTATCAGCGAGAGCGTCTCTGGGGGGAGATCCTTCTGACGCAGCCTCTTTCGTTGCGGCTTCTGAGTGCTGCCGTGGCCGTGGTTCTGGTCTGCCTGGTTCTGTATCTGTATCTCGGCACCTATACACGCAAGGAAACGGTTCAGGGGTACCTTAGCCCTGCTGAGGGCATGGTGGAGGTGTATGCCTCTCAGGTCGGGACCATCACCAAACTAAACGTTGAGGCTGGTGACAGGGTTGATGAGGGCGAGGTTCTGGCACGTGTCAGCACGGACAAGACGCTTGAGGAAGGGGGAACGCTCAATACTCTGGTCCTGCAACTTCTGGAACAGCAGAAGCAACGCCTGGAGCAGAGGATTGAACGCCAGAAGAGGCGGCGGGATGCACGCGAGGTCTATCTCCGCAGCCGTATTGATGGGCACGAACATCAGATTGATCAACTCAAGGAGCAGATCCAGCTCCAGAAGGAGCGGATTGAGTTGGCGGAAAGTCGTTACCAATCCCTGAAAGACCTTCACAGGGATGAACTGATTTCCGAGGAGGAGTACCAGGCACGGTATCAGACCCTGCTGGACGAACAGCAACGGCAGAATCAACTCCGACAGTCTCTATCAACCGAAGAGGGAGAGCTTGAGAACGCACGTTTTGAACTGGACTCTCTGGAAAGTGAGACCCAGGCAACACTGGATGAGCTGAGGGCGGAAATAGCAGGGCTTGATGAGCGACGACTGCAACACCGGGGAGAGCATGCATTTTCGGTAGAGGCGCCCCGTGCTGGTCGTGTTACAAGTCTACAGGTGAAGCCGGGGCAGATGGCCTCTTCTCAGCGCCCCATGATGGCCATTCTGCCGGAAGGCAGCTCGCTGGAAGCTGAGCTTCTCGTGCCCAGCCGGGCTATTGGTTTTGTCGAGCCTGATTTACCCGTGCGTGTTCGGTACGACGCCTTCCCTCATGAGCGCTTTGGCAATCATGAGAGCCAGGTTTCGGATGTGGCGGAGACCGTTCTCTCCCCTGATGAGGTGGATGCACCGATCAGGCCTCAGACACCGGTTTATCGGGTGAGCGCGGAACTGAGCCAGCAGACCTTGATGGCTTACGGCCGCGAGATGCCACTTGATGCCGGCATGACCCTCCAGGCGGACATCCTTCTGGATGAACGGCCACTTTACCAATGGATACTGAAACCGCTCTACAGTCTCAAGGGGACCCTGTAATGGATTCGCCGCTGTCCCTGCTCCAGTTTTCCGGTCGCAGGAAAGTGCCGGTGATCCAGCAGACCGCTATGGCTGAATGCGGTCTTGCGTGCCTTGCCATGGTTGCCGGCTTTCATGGGTTTCACACGGACCTGAATACCCTCCGCCGCCGTTTCCCCGTTTCACTCAAGGGCGCCACCCTCAAGAGCCTGATGACCACCGCGGATCGTCTCAACATGGGCGCCCGCCCCCTCAAGCTGGAAGTGGACCAGATACGGGATCTCGAAACACCCGCCATCCTGCACTGGGACATGAATCACTTTGTGGTGCTGGCCGGTTTCAGTGGCAGCAAGGCGGTTATTCACGACCCTGCTCAAGGGGCTCGATATCTGGACCGCGATGAGTTGTCCCAGCATTTTACCGGCATCGCTCTCGAGCTTACCCCGGCCCCTGGCTTTGAGAAGGAAGACGAACGCCGTTCCATGAAGCTGACCGACTTCTGGAGCCGGATCAGCGGGTTCAACGGAGCCCTTGCGCAGGTGCTTGTCCTGTCCTTCGCGCTCCAGGTTTTCGCTCTGGGTGGCCCTTTCTACATGCAGCTGGTAGTGGATGAAGCGCTGGTCAGTTACGACGCGGATCTTCTGCTGGTACTCGCTCTTGGGTTCCTGATGCTGGTGATCATTGAGATCGGGACCCAGATGCTGCGTTCCTGGGTGGTGCTGATGTTCAGCAGCATGCTCAACATGCAGATGGCGAACAACCTTTTCCGGCACCTGGTGCGTTTACCCCTGGACTATTTCGAGAACCGTCACATTGGTGACGTGGTTTCCCGTTTTCAGTCCCTCCAGCAGGTCAAGGAGATGTTTACCACAGGGTTTGTGGAGGTACTGGTTGATGGGGTTATGTCCATCATCCTGGTTATTCTGCTGTTCGTTTACAGTCCGATGCTGGCTCTTATTGTCCTGGCATTTGTGAGTCTCTATCTGCTCCTGCGTCTGGCCCTGTTCCGGCCATTCCGGAATCTCACCGAGGAGAGCATCCTCGCCGAGGCCAAGGAGCAGTCCAACTTCATGGAAACAGTGCGTGGCGTCCAGTCGATCAAGCTTTTCGGCAAGGAAGTGGATCGTCAGAGTCTCTGGCAGAACCGCTACGCGGAGCGTATCAACACGGATATCAGCCTGGGTAAGTTCGACATCGGCTTCAATACGGCCAATGGCCTGCTTTTCGGGCTGGAGAACATTCTCGTCATATACCTTGGAGCCAGCCTTGTGCTTGAAGGTCAGGGTGCCTTTACCGTTGGCATGCTGTACGCCTTTGTCTCTTACAAGAAGCAGTTCACCTCGAAGGCAGAGGCGCTGATCAACAAAGCGATTGAACTGAAGATGCTCCGGCTTCACCTGGAGCGGATTGCCGACATTGCCAAATCCCAGACGGAAGCCCATCTGGAAACTGATGGAGGTGATGAGCGTGAACTTTCGGGAAACTTCAGGTTACAGGGGATCAGTTACCGGTATACGGAAGAGGATCCCTGGTTGTTTCAGGACCTATCGTTGGAAATCCCTGCAGGTCAGGCTGTGGCCATTCGAGGCCCTTCCGGAACGGGGAAGAGCACGCTGCTGAAGATCATGCTCGGCCTGCTTGAACCGAGTACCGGCGAAGTCCAGGTCAGTATGGAACAGGAGCATGCCGAGGTTGCGGATCAGGCCCGCGCGTCATTTCTGGATATCCGAGTACTTGGCCTGCGCCATTTCAGGGAGCAGGTAGCGGCTGTCATGCAGGAGGATCAACTGCTGTCCGGCAGTATCTCCGACAATATTTCGTTTTTCGATCATGATCCGGATCACAAATGGATCCGTGAATGCGCGCTCATGGCCTGCCTGCACGAGGACATCGAGGCGATGCCCATGGGGTATAACAGTCTGGTGGGGGATATGGGCACTACCCTCTCCGGCGGTCAGAAGCAACGGTTGATGATAGCCCGCGCCCTTTATCGTCGCCCCCGGATACTGTTTCTCGACGAAGCAACCAGCCATCTGGATGTGACTACAGAAAGCCGAATTAACGGCTTCTTGGTACAAATGAACATGACGCGAGTGATGGTGGCTCACCGCCAGGCAACCATTGATATGGCGGATCGGGTGGTGACTCTGGAGGCAGGGAGGTTGCATGAAGGAGGTTGAGTACCATGCCGACACAACCCCCTTTGTGCTGGTTCTGGGCAGTGAGAATTGCGCTCACGTTCAGGCAGTGTGCAGCGCTGTTGGTCGCCGTGGGGTCCGTGTCGTGGTCCTGGATACAACTCGCTTCCCTGGGGAGATCCGTATCAGTTATGACCCGGAAGGGGATATCGAATTCGTTATTGCCGGTGACAGGTTCCGGATGTCGGCGTGCCGAAGTGTTTACTGGCGGAACTATCCGGGGGTGGATCCGCGGCTGACGGGCAGCGTCGAGGTGGATGAAATCAGTACCCGCGATTCGCGCAGTCTGTTGGAATCTCTCCTCTACAAAGA
>NZ_VYJH01000023.1:0-5475 GCF_008709855.1 Halospina sp. K52047b
TCGGGGCAACGGCCCACAGCGGCGGCGCTTTCGGGCGCAGATGAGTTGTTCCGGGGATTGACAAAGTTCTGAAATGCTTTAGAATTTTGTTTTTCCAATCAGGGGCTTAACGCCTTCTGAGGTTCTTTAACAATGGGGTCAGGTTATTTGTGTGGGCGCTGGCTGTGGTGGTCGGTGCGATCATCAAAGTCAGTGCTCGTTGATTCGAGTGCGGTCTTTGAGCTTGTATAACGATGGTACGCCATCGGAATGATTTAAACTGAAGAGTTTGATCATGGCTCAGATTGAACGCTGGCGGCAGGCCTAACACATGCAAGTCGAGCGGCAGCAGCTCCTTCGGGAGGCTGGCGAGCGGCGGACGGGTGAGTAACGCATGGGAACTTACCCAGTAGTGGGGGATAGCCCGGGGAAACCCGGATTAATACCGCATACGCCCTGAGGGGGAAAGCGGGCTCCGGCTCGCGCTATTGGATGGGCCCATGTCGGATTAGTTAGTTGGTGGGGTAATGGCCTACCAAGGCGACGATCCGTAGCTGGTCTGAGAGGATGATCAGCCACACCGGGACTGAGACACGGCCCGGACTCCTACGGGAGGCAGCAGTGGGGAATATTGGACAATGGGGGCAACCCTGATCCAGCCATGCCGCGTGTGTGAAGAAGGCCTTAGGGTTGTAAAGCACTTTCAGCAGGGAGGAAAAGCTGATCGTTAATACCGGTCAGTGTTGACGTTACCTGCAGAAGAAGCACCGGCTAACTCCGTGCCAGCAGCCGCGGTAATACGGAGGGTGCAAGCGTTAATCGGAATTACTGGGCGTAAAGGGCGCGTAGGCGGTTTGGTAAGCGAGTTGTGAAAGCCCCGGGCTCAACCTGGGAATGGCAATTCGAACTGCCAAGCTAGAATGCAGCAGAGGGCAGTGGAATTCCAGGTGTAGCGGTGAAATGCGTAGATATCTGGAGGAACACCAGTGGCGAAGGCGACTGCCTGGGCTGACATTGACGCTGAGGTGCGAAAGCGTGGGTAGCAAACAGGATTAGATACCCTGGTAGTCCACGCTGTAAACGCTGAGAACTAGTCGTTGGGGCTATTAGAGCCTTAGTGACGCAGCTAACGCGATAAGTTCTCCGCCTGGGGAGTACGGCCGCAAGGTTAAAACTCAAATGAATTGACGGGGGCCCGCACAAGCGGTGGAGCATGTGGTTTAATTCGACGCAACGCGAAGAACCTTACCTGGTCTTGACATCCTGCGAACTTGGTAGAGATACCTTGGTGCCTTCGGGAGCGCAGTGACAGGTGCTGCATGGCCGTCGTCAGCTCGTGTCGTGAGATGTTGGGTTAAGTCCCGTAACGAGCGCAACCCTTGTCCTTAGTTGCCAGCGGTCCGGCCGGGAACTCTAGGGAGACTGCCGGTGACAAACCGGAGGAAGGTGGGGATGACGTCAGGTCATCATGGCCCTTACGGCCAGGGCTACACACGTGCTACAATGGGGCGCACAGAGGGCAGCAAGCGCGCGAGTGCAAGCGAATCCCTTAAAACGCCTCGTAGTCCGGATCGGAGTCTGCAACTCGACTCCGTGAAGTCGGAATCGCTAGTAATCGCAGATCAGAATGCTGCGGTGAATACGTTCCCGGGCCTTGTACACACCGCCCGTCACACCATGGGAGTGGACTGCACCAGAAGCGGTTAGTTTAACCTTCGGGAGAACGATCGCCACGGTGTGGTTCACGACTGGGGTGAAGTCGTAACAAGGTAGCCGTAGGGGAACCTGCGGCTGGATCACCTCCTTATCGACACGCCGGCGCCACGCCAGCGTCCACAACAAATAACCTGACCCGTTGTAAAGAGCATGAACGCGATCTGGGCTGGGCCCGGAAGGGTGAAAGCCCTTGGCAAGTTTGGGTCTGTAGCTCAGTTGGTCAGAGCGCACCCCTGATAAGGGTGAGGTCGGTGGTTCAAGTCCACCCAGACCCACCAGAACCGCCGCCGGGGTGGTTGTGGTTGGTGGCAAAGGGGTCGTAGCTCAGTTGGGAGAGCGCCTGCCTTGCACGCAGGAGGTCAGGAGTTCGATTCTCCTCGGCTCCACCAGTTTCGAATCGGCCGACACCGGCTGAGGTGATCCGCGACGTGATCAAAGATGAGTTTTTTCGCCGAGAGAACTGATCTGTGATTTCGCATCACGATGCTCTTTAACAAAGTGGCAAGCAATGAATTGAAAGTCTGATGTTCATTGACCGCAATCCGCAATCAGTGGATTGGGGTCGTGGCACTGACTCAAGCGTTGAATCCGGCGTAATGGCAGTAGCCTGCGCGCACGCTGAGCGTGTGCTGCGGGTTATATAGTCAAGCGAATAAGCGCAAACGGTGGATGCCTTGGCAGTCAGAGGCGATGAAGGACGTGGCAGCCTGCGATAAGCGTCGGGGAGGTGGCAAACAACCTTCGATCCGGCGATCTCCGAATGGGGAAACCCACCTGGTTTCGGCCAGGTATCGCCCGCTGAATACATAGGCGGGCGAGGCGAACCCGGGGAACTGAAATATCTAAGTACCCGGAGGAAAAGAAATCAACCGAGATTCCCCAAGTAGCGACGAGCGAACGGGGATTAGCCCTTAAGCTTGTGGGTGGGTAGTGGAAGTGTCTGGAAAGTCACACCATAGAGAGTGATAGTCTCGTACGCGAAACGCGCCCATAAGTGAAATCGAGTAGGACGGGGACCGTGAAAACCTGTCTGAATACGGGGGGACCATCCTCCAAGGCTAAATACTCCTGACTGACCGATAGTGAACCAGTACCGTGAGGGAAAGGCGAAAAGAACCCCTGTGAGGGGAGTGAAATAGACCCTGAAACCGTTTGCGTACAAGCAGTGGGAGCACCCCTCGGGGTGTGACCGCGTACCTTTTGTATAATGGGTCAGCGACTTACTTTCAGTGGCAAGGTTAACCGTCTAGGGGAGCCGCAGGGAAACCGAGTCTTAAATGGGCGAACACAGTCGCTGGGAGTAGACCCGAAACCGGGCGATCTATCCATGGCCAGGGTGAAGGTCGGGTAACACCGACTGGAGGCCCGAACCCACCTATGTTGAAAAATGGGGGGATGAGTTGTGGATCGGAGTGAAAGGCTAATCAAGCCCGGAGATAGCTGGTTCTCCTCGAAAGCTATTTAGGTAGCGCCTCGTGTATCACTGGCGGGGGTAGAGCACTGTTTGGGCTCGGGGGCCATCTCGGCTTACCAACCCCTTGCAAACTCCGAATACCGCCAAGTGCAATCACGGGAGACAGAGCATGGGTGCTAACGTCCGTGCTCAAGAGGGCAACAACCCAGACCGCCAGCTAAGGTCCCCAAGTACCGGTTCAGTGGGAAACGATGTGGGAAGGCACAGACAGCTAGGAGGTTGGCTTAGAAGCAGCCATCCTTTAAAGAAAGCGTAATAGCTCACTAGTCGAGTCGGCCTGCGCGGAAGATGTAACGGGGCTAAACCGGTCACCGAAGCTGCGGACGCCTTTTAGGCGTGGTAGAGGAGCGTTGTGTAGGCCTGCGAAGGTGAGTCGAGAGGCTCGCTGGAGGTATCACAAGTGCGAATGCTGACATGAGTAACGATCAAGGAGGTGAAAACCCTCCTCGCCGGATGACCAAGGTTTCCTGCGCAACGCCAATCGGCGCAGGGTGAGTCGGCCCCTAAGACGAGACCGAAAGGTGTAGTCGATGGGAAACGGGTTAATATTCCCGTACCTCGCGTGAGTGCGATGGGGGGACGGAGAAGGCTAGGCGGAGCCGGGCGAGTGGTTGTCCCGGTTCAAGCGAGTAGGCCGCGGTGGTAGGCAAATCCGCCACCGCAAGCCGAGACGCGACGACGAGCGCCCAAGGGCGCGAAGCCGCTGATGCCATGCTCCCAGGAAAAGCCTCTAAGCTTCAGCTCACGTGGGACCGTACCCCAAACCAACACAGGTGGTCAGGGTGAGAATCCCAAGGCGCTTGAGAGAACTCGGGTAAAGGAACTAGGCAAAATGGTGCCGTAACTTCGGGAGAAGGCACGCCGCGCTAGGGTGACGGGACTCGCTCCCCGAGCTCGAGGCGGTCGAAGATACCAGGCCCCTGCGACTGTTTACTAAAAACACAGCACTGTGCGAACTCGAAAGAGGATGTATACGGTGTGACGCCTGCCCGGTGCCGGAAGGTTAATTGATGGGGTTAGCTCAGGCGAAGCCCTTGATCGAAGCCCCGGTAAACGGCGGCCGTAACTATAACGGTCCTAAGGTAGCGAAATTCCTTGTCGGGTAAGTTCCGACCTGCACGAATGGCGTAACGATGGGGGCGCTGTCTCTACCCGAGACTCAGTGAAATTGAAATCGCTGTTAAGATGCAGTGTATCCGCGGCCAGACGGAAAGACCCCGTGAACCTTTACTATAGCTTCACAGTGAACTTTGAGCAGTCTTGTGTAGGATAGCTGGGAGGCTTTGAAACGGTGACGCCAGTCACCGTGGAGCCGTCCTTGAAATACCAGCCTGGGTTGTTTGAGGTTCTAACTCAGTCCCGTTACCCGGGACGAGGACACTGTGTGGTGGGTAGTTTGACTGGGGCGGTCTCCTCCCAAAGCGTAACGGAGGAGCACAAAGGTGGGCTAAGCACGGTCGGACATCGTGCGGTTTGTGTAAAGGCACAAGCCCGCTTGACTGCGAGACATACTCGTCGAGCAGGTGCGAAAGCAGGTCTTAGTGATCCGGTGGTTCTGTATGGAAGGGCCATCGCTCAACGGATAAAAGGTACTCCGGGGATAACAGGCTGATACCGCCCAAGAGTTCACATCGACGGCGGTGTTTGGCACCTCGATGTCGGCTCATCACATCCTGGGGCTGAAGCCGGTCCCAAGGGTATGGCTGTTCGCCATTTAAAGTGGTACGCGAGCTGGGTTTAGAACGTCGTGAGACAGTTCGGTCCCTATCTGCCGTGGACGTTGGAGATTTGAGGAAAGCTGCTCCTAGTACGAGAGGACCGGAGTGGACGAACCTCTGGTGTTCCGGTTGTCACGCCAGTGGCATTGCCGGGTAGCTAAGTTCGGACAGGATAACCGCTGAAGGCATCTAAGCGGGAAGCCCCTTCCAAGATGAAATCTCCCCGGGCCCTCGAGGCCCCTCAAGAGCCGTCCAAGACCAGGACGTGGATAGGCCGGGTGTGGAAGCGCTGCAAGGCGTTAAGCTAACCGGTACTAATGGCTCGTGAGGCTTGACTATATAACACCCCAGCGCATGCTCCGGATCAACGCTTGAGCCAGTGCCACGCAACACCAGACACACTTGCTTGCCACACCCTTTTTCGCCTGACGACCACAGCGGGCGGGAACCACCTGATCCCATGCCGAACTCAGAAGTGAAACCGCCCAGCGCCGATGGTAGTGTGGGAGATCCCATGTGAGAGTAGGTCATCGTCAGGCTCCTATACCCAAAGCCCCGCCGGCATCGCCGTGCGGGGCTTTTTTTTGT
>NZ_VYJH01000024.1:0-4978 GCF_008709855.1 Halospina sp. K52047b
GTCGCCAGCCGGGGCGGCACCGCCGCCCTCGCCAGCTTCTTTCGCCAGCGCCTCGGCGCTGGCCGGGGCGAAGCCCCGCGTTCCCTGGCGCGTCCGGCTGGACGCACCGGGAGCCCTCGCGGGCCTCTTTTGACCGGGGCTCGCGCCCCGGTGTAGTCTGGATCTGAAGATCCAGAAGGCAGGTAGCAAGGTGTAACTAACCTCCGGTTAGTTCACCCGACCCCGGTGGGGTCGCCCCGACGCGCTGCGCTTGCGGGGTTGTCTCCGCCGGTCTGGCGACCGGCTGCGCGGGCTTCGCCCTTGCCCGCGCCAGCCTCAACCTGGATGGAGGTTTCGGCATGGCGAAAAGAGGCCCGGACCCGCTCCCCGCCGAGGATGTGCGGCAGGTTCGCGTGTCCGTCTACCTGACCGACGCCGAGGCCGCCGAGCTCGATGAGCGCCGGGGCTCAGTCGGTCGGGGCGCGTGGTTGCGCCGCGCTGGTCTTGGCCAGCAGCCACGCGGGGCCGTTCCCCCAGTGAACCGGCAGGCGTGGGCCGAGCTGGCGCGGCTCGCCGGCAACCTCAACCAGCACCAGCGCGCCGTGAACGAGGGCCAGGCCCCGCCGCCCGGTGTTGACCTGGCCGAGCTGCGCGGGGCGGTCGATCGCCTGCGCAACGAGCTTCTGGGGGTCCCCGGTGAAGGCCAAGATTAGCCGGGGCGGCGGCTTCCGGGGGGTCGCCAACTACGCCCTGGGGAAGGGCGAGCAGGCTGAAATGGTCGCCGGTAATACCGTCGGGACCGATCCCCGGTCGCTGTCGCGGGAGTTCGCGGTGGCCCGCGACCTGCGCCCGGAGATCAAGCGCCCCGTCTGGCATTCGTCGCTGTCCTTGCCTGCTGGCGAGGAGCTGGACGCCGACCGCTGGCGCGCTGTGGTCGAGGACTACGTGAGCGGCATGGGGTTCGACCCCGACAACCACCAGTTTTTCGCCGTGCGCCATAGCGACACCGACTACGACCACGTACACGTGATCGCTAGCCGGATCGGGCTCGATGGGAGCGTCTGGCATGGGACGTGGGAGGCCCGCAAGGCCATCGACCTGACCCAAGAGCTGGAGCAGCGCCACGGCCTCGCTCAGACGCCGGGGCTGCCGAAGTACCGCGACGAGAACAACAAGCCGCACATTGACCGCCGCGACCAGAAAGCCCCCAATCACGATGAACTGAACCGCGCAGCCCGCACCGGGGAAGAGCCGCCCCGGCAGGCGCTCCAGCGCCTGGTCGACGAAGCCGCGGCCGATGGGCCGAGCGCATCGGTATTCGCGGAGCGGCTGACCGAATCCGGGGTGACCGTGCGCCCGAACGTCGCCGGCACTGGCCGGCTCAATGGCTTCTCCTTCGAGTACGATGGGGCAGCCTTCAAAGCCTCCGACCTGGGGAAGAAATATGGCTGGAAGCAGCTCCAACAACGATACGGAGTCACCTACGAGCAAGACCGCGATGGTGAAAAACTTGAGCAACTCGCCACGAGCGCGCGAGCAGCACCAGGCCATGCAGACGACGAAGGACCTCCAGAATCACATCGGGGAGCTGGCCGACCTGAGCAGCCAGATCACGCACCGGCTGCAGGAGACGATCGACAGCGCGGAGACCACCATCAGCGAGGCCCAGAGCCAGAGCCAGACAGCCGCGAAGCACCAGCATCAGCTTCAGAAGAACGCGCTCACTCTCCAGAAGCGCCAGAACGACGCCCTGAAGAAGCAGCAGAGCCAGATCCAGCAGTTGATGACTCACGAGAATCGCCAGCAGCGGCGGGTTCCCTGGTTGATCCTGGGGGGCGCGATCGCTGGAGCCCTGACAGCCTCGTTGGTCACCTTCGCTGGCATCTGGCTGATGATGTGACCCCGGAGCCAATGCCGGAGCCGACCGAACCAGGGCCGACGCAGGCCCAGCGGACGATCACCGACACCGTGGCCGCGAACCCGGCCCCGGAGCATGAGGGCTCAGTGTTCGGCGTCCAGAAGCTCAAGCTCTGGTACCAGAGCTTGAAGCGCCGGCTGTCCAGCGCCATCGAGCAGGCCCGCGAGCATTTTCGCAGTGAGAGCACCGCCAGCGCCGAGGCGGCCGGCTGGAGCAGCGACGAGCGGGAGCGGGCCGGGGTCGAGCCCCCGGCCACTGCTTCCGGGCTTGGACGAGAAAAAGCGCCAGAACCCATGCCACAGGCGGATGCAGAGCCTGAGAGCGTGACCGATATAACGGTACCTGAGCCGGAGCCTGATGAACGGGAGCAGTTCAGGCAACAGACCATGCTCGATGAGGGTGAGCCGGTCATCCTGGATGAAATCGTGCGGGGCGATGATGGACAGCTCCGGTGGGAGCCGATACCTGCGGATCAGCTCACCGACGAACAGGCGGCGGCAATCGAGGACGCCCGCGACGAGCTGGCCGAGCGGGGGCCGTCGCTTCGTTAGACCCCGAGACGAATCTTCGCGGCTTCCCAGGACTCGCCGGGGCGAGCGTTACGCTTCACGTAGTTCGCGAAGCTTTCGTCTAGCTTCCGGCCCTTCTTCTTCCGGGGCTTCTGAGCTTCCTCAAGGGACTCAAGCCCCGCTTTGGGGCTGAATTTGAGCTGGACATGGGTGACGCGCCGGCCTGTTTTTCGATAGCCAACCGACACTTCCAGA
Source organism: Halospina sp. K52047b (assembly GCF_008709855.1). Lineage (NCBI taxonomy): Bacteria > Pseudomonadati > Pseudomonadota > Gammaproteobacteria > Halospina > Halospina sp. K52047b. Next base: position 2,662 of record NZ_VYJH01000024.1, read on the forward strand.
TCGCTGTGTGTGTTCACGTCCTTCACCGCAGGCGCGATCACGAACCGCTTGAGATCATAGACTCGCGTGTACGCGGTGCCCCACATCGACTGAAGGTCATCGAGCGCCAGTTCTCGCTCACCGGATTGGCGCCACTGCTGCAGCAGCTCGTACAGGCGAGGACCGAAGCGCGAGCGCATGGGCGCGACAAAGCGCAACTGGTAGCGCGTGAATTGCTTTTTGAGAACTGTCAGGTAAGGAACAATCGGTGCTGAGAACATGAGGCGGATCTTTCCCTCATCAGGTACGTACTCAACGGCCTGAATCCAGCGAGCTTTCATGACGCGCCCGCCCTTTGTTGTCCGGTCGTTGCCGTTCGGGCCTCCCCTGACGGTGATGTCCCGTTCCCAGAGCGTTTCGATCGCGTTCGCCAGGTCGTGATAAGCGCGACTGGCCGAGATCCCGCTTACCTCCGAGAGAGCGTCAGCGGTCACCTCGTACCACGCTTCCGAATCGGGTTTGCGGTCGCGTCGGATCTGCGTGATCGCAGCCAGGACAATGCGCTGTTCCGCCAAGGAGAGCCTGTGACCTGCTTCCACCAGGGCGTTGCTTTTCACTACGAGCTGCTCTGACATGCCGCCTCCGAATCCGCTTATGCCGAGGGTAATAAAAGACGAGTACGGGGTCTAGTCTCGTTACTTTGTGCGGATTTCTCGTCTCCTCACTGCGGATTTCTCGTTTTTAGCTGCGGATTTCCCGTTTTTTCGTTGCGGATTTCTCGTTTCTTTTCCCGAATAAACCTTCAAAAACAGATGGTTGCAAGTCGGAAAAGGAAGGGGAAAAGGGAAAACTACAAAAGGGCGCGACCCTGTGGAAAACAGGGATCGCGCACCTGCCCTCCGGTCGCTGGCGCTCCCTCCGCCCCGCGCCGTTGGCGCGGCCTGGCAAGATGGCCACGCCCTGCCAGAGCGCTTCGCGCTCAGAAGCCCACGGCCACGAAACCAGGGGAACGGAGTTGGCGGGCCTGTCGGCCCTGCGTGAGAGCGCCCCAGGCGCTCGCCAGCGCCCCGCGCGCCGGAAAGCAAAGAGGGCTTGGGAAAAGGGCGGCAGAGCCGCCCTGGCTTGCTGCTCACGCAGCCTCGACGGGCTACGGCCGCACCGGCCGTGTCGGCAAAGATCAGCTCACAGCGCGGCCTTTGATCGCCCTGGCGGGCGATCCGGGGCGATCTCTCATGAGAGATCGTGAGACCCCTGAGGCTCATAGTTGAGCATGGATGCGTCAGACCTGGAGCATCCATGCTCACGGCCTCCCCGACCTTCAACCTCCGGCCAAATCTGGCCGAAATATCGTATCGGACCCCTTGCGTATCGTATCTGTATCGCATATCATATCTGTATTGTTATGAAATACGCGATACGTTACGGGGTTTGATATGAGATCAGGGGTTACAGCAGAGCAGGTACACGCGGCCGCCGACGCGATCGCCGCCGAAGGCCAGCGGCCAACGATCCGGTCTGTTCGGGAGCGACTGGGCACTGGCAGCCCGAACACGATCCAGCGTCACCTGGCCGAGTGGCGCGAGAGCAGGCCTGAAGTCAAACAGGCGGCTTACGAGCTGCCGGCTGAGTTGGTCAACGCTTTCGGGAAAGAGCTTCGGCGCGGCGCGGAAGCCGCGACCGCGGAGCTCCGGCAGGAGCTGAGCGAAGCGCACACGGAGACGCAGGAGCTGGCGCAGATTGGCGAGGGTCTGGAGCAGGAGCGGGACGACGCCGTTGAACGGGCTGAGGCGACGGAAGCCGAGCGAGACCGGATCGCCCAGGAGCGCGACCAGCTCCAGCATGACCTTGAGCGCGTGCAGCAGGAACGGGACGACGCTCGCCAGCTTGCCGAGAGCCGTGGTCAGGAGCTCGCCCAGGCACAGAACCGAATCACGACGCTGACCGAGCAGCTCGACGAGGCGAAAGCGCAGGCTGGCGAGCGCCAGCAGCGGCTGGAAGAATCCCAGAGGGAGGCTCAGCAGGCCGCGCAGAACGCGGCTGTCGCTGAATCGAAGGCCGAGGCTCAGGCCGAGAAAGCGGGCGATCTCAAAGAGCAGGTGTCCGAGCTGAAAGCCGAGCTTAGCGAGGCCAGAAAGGAAGCCCGCGAGGCGCGAGAGCAGGCCGCGAAGGACGCCGAGGCATGGCGCGAGCAGGTGTCGCTTGAGCACCAGCGGAACGCCGAGCTTCAAAGCGAGCGGGATAGCCTGGCCGATCAGGTGACCAGGTTGGAGACTGAGCGAAACACAGGAGCTGAATGATGAGGAATAAGGTAGAGCCCACTGGGCACGAACAACTGGAC
>NZ_VYJH01000025.1:0-2499 GCF_008709855.1 Halospina sp. K52047b
GTAAGCGCCAGCAAATCGACACCTGTTCCCTGATCTGAGGCCCGACCACACTGGTTCCATCCTTGTAATGAGTGGAGGAACCAGCATGGCCAGCACCGAGTTGCATCATTTCTGGCAACACACCCTCACTGAATGGGCGGCCTCCGGGCTTTCCGGTGCCGCTTTCTGTCGCGAACACCGTTTGGGCTATTATCAGTTCAGCTACTGGCGCCGGAAGTTGCGGGCTGAAGGCCAGTCAGACGCCGGCGCTGGATTCGCCCGTGTCGCGCCGACGGTGGCGGCCACAGAGACGGCGGATGCGCTGACCGTGTCGTTGCCCGGTGGCGTATCGATCACCGGGCTGCACGCCGGCAACGTTGAACTGCTGGCCGCGGTGCTGAGGCAGCTGTGATGCGTCACCGGTATCTACGCCCTTCCCGAGAGCTGCCTGAGATCTATCTGTACCGGGCGCCGGTGGATTTCCGTAAACAGGCCCATGGCCTGGCGCTGATCGTGGAGCAGGAGCTGGGCCACAGCCCGTTCACCGGCGCCATGTACGCGTTCACCAATCGCCAGCGCAACAAGATCAAGTGCCTGATGTGGGAAGACAACGGCTTTGTGCTGTATTACAAGGCCCTGGCCGAGGAGCGGTTCAAGTGGCCGGGCCCCGGGGATGAGTTGATGGCGCTGAGCGGTGAGCAGATCAACTGGCTGCTGGATGGCTACGACATCACGCTGCTCAAGGGTCATAAGAAGTTGTATTACGAGGCCCTTGGATAGCTTTTTTGGCGTGCGCCAGAGCGCTGTTTTTGCTATCATTTCACAATGAAATCAACACCCGATGATGCCCCTTCAGTCCCTGATCTCAGCGGTCTTTCGCCCGCTGAGATGGCGGGCGTTATCAGCGATCTCCAACAGCAACTCGACGCTCAGCAACAAGCTCTTGCTAAGCAGCAAAGTGAGCTGGAACAGCGTGAACAAACCATCCAGCGACGCGATACGCGCATTGAACTGCTCGAAGAGCTGCTGCGGCTGAAAACCGTCCAGAAGTTCGCCGCCAGCAGCGAGAAGCACCACTTCCAGACCAGCCTGTTCGATGAAGCGGAAGTCGAAGCCGAGATCGAGTCCCTGCGCGAGGAACTTCCAGACGAGGATGAACCCGATCAGCACGAGCCACCGCGCCCCGCCCGTAAAAACCGCCAACGCGGGTTCTCGGATCAGCTGCGGCGCAAGCGCATTGAGCTGACCCTCAGCGATGAAGACAAAGCCGGCGCCACCAAGACCTTCTTCACCAAGGTCAAGGAAGAACTGGAGTACATCCCCGCGCAGCTGAACGTGCTCGAATACTGGCAGGAAAAGGCCGTGTTCGAGCACGACGACGGGGACGAGTCCCTGGTGGCAGCAGCCCGTGCCGTGCACCCGCTGGGCAAGTGCATCGCCACCCCGTCGCTGCTGGCCCACATCATCACCTCGAAATACGCCGACGGGCTGCCGCTGTATCGCCAGCAGCAGATGTTCAACCGCTTGGGCCACGAACTCAGCCGCACCAGCATGGCCCACTGGATCGTGCGCCTGGAGCCGGTGCTGCGCCCGCTGATCAACCTCATGCGCGAGGCTCAGAACACCAGCGACTACCTCCAGGCCGATGAGACCCGACTGCAGGTGCTCAAGGAGGATGGTAAGAGCGCCCAATCCGACAAATGGATCTGGGTGACCCGAGGTGGACCGCCGGGCCAGCCCACGGTTCTGTTCGAGTACGACCCCTCACGCGCGGGCAGCGTGCCCGTGCGTCTGCTCGATGACTTCCAGGGCATCCTGCAAGCCGATGGCTACTCCGGCTATGGGAAGGTGTGTCGGGATAACGCCATCACCCGGATCGGGTGCTGGGACCATGCCCGTCGCAAGTTCGTTGAGGCCTCGAAGGCAGCGCCGTCGAAAAAGAAGGGCAAAGGCCAACGCCAAACCGCCAAGGCCGACGTTGCCCTGGGCCATATCCGAAAGCTCTACGCCATTGAACGCCGGATCAAGGACCTTGGTGATGACGAGCGCTATCGCATCCGCCAGGCGCAGAGCCTGCCCCAGCTCCAGGCGTTCAAAGCCTGGCTGGACGACAACGCCGACAAAGTCGTGAAGGGCTCACTGACCCGTAAGGCCATGGATTACACCCTCAACCAATGGGACACCCTGATCGGCTACTGCGAGCGCGGCGATCTGCAGATCAGCAACGCCCTGGCCGAAAACGCCATCCGCCCGTTCGCGCTCGGACGCAGGGCGTGGCTGTTCGCCGACACCACGCGAGGAGCCAATGCCAGCGCCAGCTGCTACTCGTTGGTCGAGACGGCCAAGGCGAACAACCTGGAACCGTCGACCTATATCCACCACGTTCTGGCGCACATCGGCGAGGCGGACACCGTCGAGAAGCTGGAAGCGTTGCTGCCGTGGAATACGGGCCTGGAGCCAGCTCCTAAAAAGAGCTGATTGCTAGCGCCGGGTCAAGTGGGTCGATTTACGGGCGCTTAC
>NZ_VYJH01000026.1:0-1762 GCF_008709855.1 Halospina sp. K52047b
TGTAAGCGCCCGCAAATCGACCCACTTGCCCCAGGCGCATTGATCAGCTCTTTTTTGGAGCCGGCTCCAGGTCGGTATTCCAGGGCAGCAGCGCTTCCAGTTTCTCGACGGTGTCCGCCTCGGCGATATGGTTGAGGAGGTGGTGGATATAGGCGGAGGGCTCCAGACCGTTCGCCCTAGCCGTCTCAATGAGCGAGTAACAAGTGGCACTGGCGTTGGCCCCTCGCGCGGTATCTGCAAACAGCCACGCCCTGCGTCCAAGCGCGAACGGGCGGATGGCGTTCTCGGCCAGGGCGTTGCTGATCTGCAGATCCCCACGCTGGCAGTAGCCCACAAGGGTCTCCCACTGGTTCAGGGCATAGTCCATGGCCTTGCGGGTCAGTGAGCCCTTCGCGACTTTGTCGGCATTGGCGTCCAACCAGCTCTTGAACGCCTGCAGCCGGGGCAGGCTCTCGGCCTGGCGGATGCGATAGCGCTCGTCATCGCCCATCTCTTTGATCCGGCGCTCAATGGCGTAGAGCTTGCGGATATGGCCCAGGGCGACGTCGGCCTTGGCGGTCTGGCGTTGGCCTTTGCCCTTCTTTTTCGACGGTGCTGCCTTCGAGGCCTCGACGAACTTGCGACGGGCATGGTCCCAGCACCCGATCCGGGTGATGGCGTTATCCCGACACACCTTCCCGTAGCCGGAGTAACCATCGGCTTGCAGGATGCCATTGAAGTCATCGAGCAGGCGCACGGGCACGCTGCCCGCCCGTGAGGGGTCGTACTCGAACAGCACCGTGGGCTGGCCCGGTGGGCCACCCCGCGTCACCCAGATCCATTTATCGGACTGGGCGGTTTTGCCGTCCTCCTTGAGCACCTGCAGGCGGGTCTCATCGGCCTGGAGGTAGTCGCTGGTGTTCTGTGCCTCGCGCATGAGGTTGATCAGTGGCTTGAACACCTCGTTCAGCCGGATGATCCAGTGCGCCATGCTGGTGCGGCTGATCGGGTGCCCGAGCCGCGCCAGCATGCTTTCCAGCCGGTACAGCGGCAGGCCATCGGCGTACTTCGAGGTGATGATGTGGGCCAGCAGCGAGGTGGTGGCCATGCACTTGCCCAGCGGATGGACCGGGCGCGACGCGCCCACCACGGCCTCTTCGCCATCGTCGTGCTCGAACACGGCCCTTTCCTGCCAGTATTCGAGCACGTTCAACTGCGCGGGGATGTACTCCAGCTCTTCCTTGACCTTGGTAAAGAAGGTCTTGGTGGCACCGGCCTTTTCCTCGTCGCTTAAGGTCAGCTCGATGCGCTTGCGCCGCAGTGCGGCTGAGAAGCCGCGCTGGGCGCACTTGCGCGCCGGGCGCGGTGGCTCATCCGGATCCGGTTCATCGTCGTCGTCCCCAACTTCCTCGCGCAGGGCCTCGATCTCGGCTTCCACCTCCGCCTCATCGAAAAGCGTGACCTGGTAGCGATGCTTCTCACTACTGGCGGCGAACTTCTGGAGGGTTTTCAGCCGCAGCATTTCCTCGAGCAGATCAATGCGGGTGTCGCGTTGGCGGATGGCCTGTTCATGCTGTTCGCGCTGGCTCGCAAGCGCCTGCTCGCTGGCCTGGAGTTGCTGCTGGAGATCGCTGATAACGCCGGCCATCTCAGTGGGCGAAAGACCACTGAGATCGGGGGCTGAAGGGGCGTTATCAGGCGTTGATTTCATGGCGAAATGATAGCAAAAACAGCGCCCTGGCGCACGCAAAAACGCCTATCCGAGCGCCTCGTAATGCAACTT
>NZ_VYJH01000027.1:0-1639 GCF_008709855.1 Halospina sp. K52047b
GGATGCCGAACAGGAACGTACAATTGCACGAATGCCCAGCTGGGCGAGCGTTTGAGTCAAAGACGGCCGGAGCAAATTGTTTGAGCTCGCTCGAGGTGACACGGCTCCCTCGGAATGACTCATACGCTGCGTGGAGATCCACGAGTTTGACTGAGATGGTCGATGACCCCCGAACGTAGGATATCCGCTCGTCGGTGAGGCCCATAACCTCTGATGTGACGCCTCCGGGATTGGCAATTACCGTCCCCGGCGGTACGGCCTCTCGACCCCCCGGCAAAATCATCCAATTTCATTGTTCTCCACCTCGGGCGATGTAACGATGAAACTCAGCCAACGCGAAACCGCGTAGCGGTTGAGCGGTCGGTTGCAGCGCTTTGTTGGGTTTATGACTCCAAGAATGCTGCAATATCCTTGTCGAGACCGCCAAAGTCCTGCGTTTGCTTTGCTCGCGACGACTTGACGTGGAACCGAGCCCAGCAGTCGCGAACTACCTTTCCCCACTCCTTACCGTACTGCTCCTGGTACCAATCAAACCCGTAACTGGGGATGCAATCCGTACTACTAATGATCAGGCCATTCAGTGGTGGATACCCCTCTTGTGCACAGAAATCCCCGAGTGCTCCGGCATACTTTCCGGCGAGTTCGTGACTTAGCCCGAATATGTTTTCGAGCTCGTAGTATGGGACGCACCGTTTTTGCTTGGCCGCATTTATCATGTAACGGACAAATGCCTTAAACTTTCCACCATCAACTGCCATCGTTCCTCCTAATTAACCCAACGCATAGCTGAGATGCGAGCGTCACCTCGAGCGTTTTGTTAGTCGATTTTTGCCAGCATTTCCTCGAGTACCGCTTGGCGTTTAAGCCGATCGTTAGATATATCCCCCAAGCTTTCAATAATGCTCACGGCTTTGGTAAATGCAGCCGTTCCATCTGCGGTATGGTGGCTGAACTTGTCAATAACCCGCTGAGCGTAAGAGTCCATCTTTTTAGCGCCGAGCGGGGGCACATCCTTGCCGGCTACAATCGCAGCTGCCAGTGGGAGTATGTGCCATTTGAAGCGACGCATGTTTTGCGGGATCGTGCTATTCGAAGTTAGAAGATGGAAGCGATATAACGCCAAAGCGCTCGCATAGTAAATGATTTCTCGATTTTCCTCACTGAAAATACGCTCACCAAACTCATCATACATTCTTTTCGGATACTTGAACGAAAGGTCAGGTCGTCTGCAAAACATCGCACAGACACACTTCGCGGCATTGTGCAGGGAAACAACACGAATTGCCGCAACACCTTTTCCTACGTACTGTCGGTCTCTACGCTCGAAATAAAGCCGTCCATCTTGCCCTTCGTACGTATTGAAATACGCCTCGACTCGTTTCGCTATTGGGCTCAATGACAGAAACTGTGACTCTTCAATTTTCGACTGGCTGTTGGTGGCTCGTACCAGCTCGCTGAAGACGTCCTCATCAGTTGTCTCTACCACTTTCAATGTAACCATCAAATCATCGGTTAATGTGTCGCGGTTTTCGTATAGAACATGCGACGTTTGGCAACCGTTGACGATTTGAAAGTTTGAGATGTGTAGCGTTGTTCCCTGAACCCGCACGTCCGGACTGACGAGGGTGACTCCATTGTT
>NZ_VYJH01000028.1:0-1578 GCF_008709855.1 Halospina sp. K52047b
CCTAGGAGTCTGCGCGGTAGAAACCGCCTTCTGGCATAATAACCCTAAATTCTTATCTTTCAGGAAGCCCGATGGGAACGACGTTCCGCCCGTATTCGCCTGACCAGGACTTGCTCCTTCCGCCAAGCCTCAAAGAGTGGCTGCCTGAGGGCCATCTGGCGTATTTCATCAGCGATGTCGTCGAAGAGCTGGACCTCAGTGATTTTTATGCGCGCTATGAAGGCGACGGGCGACGCAAATCGCCCTTTGATCCGCGCATGATGCTGAAAGTGCTCATTTACGCGTATGCGACGGGCGTATTCTCATCACGCAAGATTGCCCGCAAGCTGGAAGAGGACGTGGCGTTTCGGGTGCTGGCAGCCGGCAATTTCCCCAAGCACCGCACGCTGTGCGATTTCCGTAAACAGCATCTCAGTGAGTTCAAGGCGGTATTCGTTCAGGTGCTGCATATCGCCCGGGAAGCGGACCTGATCAAGCTTGGCACGGTGGCCGTTGACGGCACCAAGGTCCGAGCCAATGCCAGCAAACATAAGGCCATGAGCTATGGCCGCATGCGTGACGAAGAAAAGCGCTTGGCAAGCGAGATCGAACAGCTGTGTAATCAGGCCGGTCGCACGGATGAGTCCGAAGACCAGCAGTTTGGTACCGACCAACGCGGTGATGAATTACCCGACGAACTCCAGTATCGCGAGAAGCGTCTGGACAGGATCCGGGCCGCAAAGCAAAAGCTCGAAGCCGATCAGCAGGCCAGCGATGACGCCCGCGGGCGCCACCCTGACGATGAACGGCGCTCACCGCGTGGCGGGCGCAATTTCAAGCGCGATTACGGGGTCCCGGACGATAAGGATCAGAGCAACTTCACCGATCCCCAGAGCCGGATCATGAAAACGAGCGACGGCTTCCAGCAATGCTATAACGGGCAACTGGCCGTCGATGCTGAGTCCCAGATGATTGTGGCGAACCACCAGGGTAACAATGCCAGTGACCACGGCTGCCTGATTCCACTGCTGGACGATGTGACAGCGACATTGGGGAGCCAGCCGCAGCGGTGTTTGGCCGATGCCGGCTATCGAAAGGAGCAGGACTTTCAACTTCTGGAGAGCAAAGCCATTGATGGTTATATCTCGTTACGCAGAGAAGGGAAAAAGACCGGACAGATAGACGCCGATCAGTATCCGGCAACAGCACGGATGACACAGAAACTGAACACGAAACAGGGGCGAGAAGTCTACGCCCAGCGAAAACACCTGGTCGAGGCGGTCAATGGCTGGATCAAACACGTGCTGGGCTTTCGCCAATTCAGTATGCGGGGCTTGAACGCCGTGCAAGGGGAGTGGGACCTGGTCTGTCTGGCGCTGAATCTCAGGCGTATGAGTTCCCGGATGAGTCTGGCGTAAGCCTGATGAACGCGCGCTGGTGTGGCCCCAGCTCAGGGGCCCTATTAGCTGACAAGCTCAGCGCACCCGGCTGAAAATCGATATCTTAGCCCAATCGACGGTGCTCGAAGCAATGCCGGTTGGACCCTGCCCCGTTCCGACAAAAACGGGGGCCAAAAGCTTCTACCGCGCAGACTCCTAG
>NZ_VYJH01000029.1:0-1510 GCF_008709855.1 Halospina sp. K52047b
GTCACCCTTGCGAAACCCGCCTTTCAGGCGGCTTCCGGTGTGAGCTGTGGAATTGATCCGGGAACACCCGTCCCGGATTGATGGATTTTCGCCAGCAGATCCCGAACGAATTGAAGCCCAAAAAGTCGCGCCAGCCGGCGCAGGATCTTCCTCAGGTTGAACCCGACCGCGCACAGCACCGCATGGACTCGATCGCCTTCGCGCCCGCGCAGGTGGCAACGGTCCAGCAACCCTTCGTGTTTCATGTGGCCGATGATCGGTTCAACACTGTTGCGCCGGTGCTGGTAGCGGGCGTGGGCGGTGCCGTTGCCTTTCTTCTTGCCGGTGATGTGTACATTGGTCAGCGGTGTGCTCTCGCTGGCGCGATAGCCCCGGTCGACCAGGGTGTTCACCGGCAGCTGGCCACAATGGCGGTGCACCCGCATCAGGCCTCCATGCAGTGTGTGGCCGTCGTAGGGGTTGCCGCGCAGGGCCTGGCAGTCGAGCACGAAGCCCTCCTTGGCGGTGGTGATCACACTGACCTTGCTGCCGAACTCATAGGGGGTGCGGGCCTTGCCCTTGGCGATGCAGGCCACCTCCGGCTCGTGCAGGCTGTAGAGCTTGGGCCGGTGTTGAGGCTCGGCGTACTGGCGCCACAGGTACAGTGCCTGGTAAAGCGCCTCATCCAGTCCCTGGCTGCGCTGGCCATGAGGTTGCTGGCGGCGAACGTCATTGCACACACGGCCCAGATAACCATGGAGCTTGCGAAGCCGTTTGTGCATGCGCCGGAACTGGCGGGCGTGGGCGTAGCGTCCGATCTGCATCACCAGGCCATCGAGCGAGCGCTCGTAGGTCTGACGGAACTTCACCCCGTCCGCCTTGGCCTGGGCCACCAGGCGCCGGTGAGCGCGCACCATCAGCCGCGCCTCGCTGGGGTGCTCGATGGCCTTAGGCATCACGGTGGTGTCGGCCACCGCCACCCGGAAACTCTCGGGAGCAACCGTACCCGTGCCTTCGCCCAGATCAACCGTCATCTTCAAAAGCGCTCGCGCGCCGTCTTCGCCAATGCGCCGCCGGAAACGGCCCATGGTGGATTCGTCCATCGGCGGCTCGTGCCGGAACACCGACTCGCCGCAGAAATGCTGCCAGTACGGGTTCTCCACCCACTGATCTAGCAACTCGCGGTCGGACAGCCCCTGCATGTGCTTGAGCATCTGCAGCCCGACGTGAAGCCGGATGGGATGGCCTGGGCGACCGTTATCCGGACACCAATAGGGACCGAACTGTTCTTCGCACTGCTGCCAGTCGATGCGCTCGGCCATGCGCACCAGTGGATGGCGCAGGTTGATCATGTCTTCGAGATAGAGCTCAAAGAGCCCTTTCTGGGGCTGCTGACGGTCGTCGGTGGGAATCATGGCGATGAAAACTACACGGTTTTGGGTCTGTGGGTGCATTTTCGGGAAGAAATTATACCGGAAAACGCGCCCAGGATCCTGTTTTTGTTATCAAATTGGGTTTCGCAAGGGCGACT
>NZ_VYJH01000030.1:0-1425 GCF_008709855.1 Halospina sp. K52047b
GCTTCTCTAAAGCGGGCGTCGGGATCAACCCACGCCCGTTGACTCTGGTTAAGGATTGGGTTCGACGAGCTTTCAGGCTTCTCTTCGCGGTCTGTGCCGCAGTATGGAATCGGAGGCCGTTGCCCTTTGATCTCCTACACGAGGTCAGCGCCTCAAGCGTGCCACGGGGTCAACAGCTCCGAACTCGTCCAACCCACTTGCCTGGTTACTTTCTGTGCTGCTTTGTCATTCGCTGATCCGCCCTTATCAGTGATCGTTGGGTCCCTATCGTCTCTCAGGCCGCTGCGCCCGTTGTGCCGTGCTCGGGTTCGAAGCGCTCGCCCTTGAGCCACAACCGCCACAGCACAATGGCCAGCTTGCGTGCCAGCGCCACCCGCGCCTTGGCCGCCCCCTTGGTCTCGGCCAGCTGACGGGCCCAGCGTTTGAGTCGACAGTCGCTGCCCTGGCGGATCATCGCATGGGCGGCCTCCACCAGGTGCCAGCGCAGCAGGTGATCGCCCTGGCGGGTGATCGAGCCACGCACGCATCGTTCTCCCGATTGGGTCACCCCGGGCGTCAGGCCCGCGTAGTCCGCCACCTGTTCACCATTGGCGAAGCGCCGTGGGTCATCCACCGTTGAGGCGAACACTTTCGCCGTCAGCGGCCCCACACCGGGCACGCTTTGGAGCTGTTGCTGGAGCTCGTCCTCACGCTGCTGGGCCTGCATCTGCTTTTTCATGGCCTCGGCCTGTTCCAGGCTGTGCTCGTACACCGCCAGCAATGGCTCCAGCACCGCCACAAGCGCTTCGCTGTGCTGCTGGGCCCGTTCCCGGACCCGCTGCGCGAACCGGCTCTTGCTGACCAGTCCCAGGCAGATCCCGTGGGCCCGCAACAGCCCGCGGATCTGGCTGTCGATGCTGCAGTAGGTTCTGACCAGCCCCTGGCGCCCCTGCAGCTGGGTGCGCTCCAGCCGCGCCGAGTCACTTTTGCGGTGCACCGGCTGGAACCACCCTGAACGCACGATCTGAGCCAGCGTCTGGGCGTCACGCCGGTCGGTCTTCTTGCGGGCATCCATCAGATGCTTCGCCGCCCGGGCGTCGATGATCTGCGCCTGGTGACCGGCCTCTTCGAGCACCTGACAGGCCCATTCGGCCAGCGGTGAGGACTCCACCACAACCGACACCGGCGCAAACGGGGCCAGCACTTTGGCCAACTGCCCGGCGTCGGTGGCCACTTCCCGCTGTTCCATGACGTTGCCCTGCTCATCCACAACGGCAACAGCACTTGATTTGGAAGCCAGATCGATGCCAGCGTAGTTCATCGGACAACCTCCTCCGTTATGGCTTTGTTGAGGCCCTTAGGGTGACCTCGTTTCTCATTGGCGGAGGTTGTCCTCTTCCTTCCGGCCCGATCAAGGCCTGCCCGCTTTATTCCATCTCCTACAGG
>NZ_VYJH01000031.1:0-1106 GCF_008709855.1 Halospina sp. K52047b
GAAATACGCCTGCCGCCAGTGCGAGGACGGTGTCGCCATCGCGCCGGCTCCGGCGCAGCCGCTGCCCAAATCCAATGCCAGCGCCAATCTGCTGGCCTACTGCCTGGTGGCCAAATACGTGGATGCGCTGCCGCTGTACCGCCAGCAGCAGGCGTTCAAACGCCTGGGGGTGGAACTGCCGCGCAATACCCTGGCGCGCTGGATGATCCAGGCCAGCGAGCGCATGGCGCCACTGATCGAGCGCTTAAGAGAGCACTTACGCACGAGCCCGGTCATCCACATGGATGAGACCACGGTCCAGGTCAACGATGAGCAGGACCGCGAGGCGAGTGCGACCTCCTACATGTGGCTACAGCGTGGCAGCCCGCCCGAAGGGGGAGCGATCGTACTGTTTGACTATCGGCCCTCGCGCGCCGGGCGCATCCCCATCGAACTGCTGGGCCAGTTCCAGGGGGTGTTGGTGACCGATGGCTATGAGGGCTATGCGCAGGTCGCCCGCCACAACGGGCTGACCCACGCCGGCTGTTGGGCCCACGCCCGACGCAAGTTCGTCAGTGCCCGCAAAGTCCAGCCCAAGGGCAAAGTCGGTCAGGCGGATAAGGCGCTCAAGCTCATCCGCCGGCTCTACACCGTCGAGCAGCAGGCCCGGACCCTGAGCGCTGATGAGCGACTGGCGCTGCGTCGCCAGCAAAGCCAGCCGATCATCGACCGGCTCAAGGACTGGCTGGAAAGCCAACTTCATCGAGTGCCACCAAAGACGGCGCTGGGCAAGGCACTGCATTACCTGTCGCAGCAGTGGCCGCGGCTGACGCGGTTCCTCGACGATGGGCAGATCCCGCTGGACAACAACCCGGCGGAGAACGCCATCCGCCCGTTCGTGATCGGGCGCAAGAACTGGCTGTTCAGTGACACCCCGAAAGGCGCCGATGCCAGCGCCCGGATCTACAGCCTGATCGAGACGGCCAAGGCCAATGGGCTCGAACCCTATGAGTATATGGTCAAAGTGCTGACCCAGCTGCCAACAGCGACCACCAATGAACAGCTGGACCGGCTGCTGCCCTGGCGTCAGGAAGGGGCGGTTACCGCGTAGTTCGTGGACCGCTTAC
>NZ_VYJH01000032.1:0-1056 GCF_008709855.1 Halospina sp. K52047b
GCTGGAGGTCTGGCGCCGAGAGCCACCGGCTTCGGACCGAGCGTCATTCTCGTCTTCGGGGTCTGGCGCCTGCGGGGCCTCATCCATCTCAGCGGCCAGCGTTTCCGCTTCGTTGAAGAACATGTCTGCCTGCTCAACGCGATGCTTCTCGGAGGAGGGCCCGAAGCGGTTCTCGATCAGTAGCCGCAGTTGCTCGAATAGGTCGCGTTTGGCCTGTTCCAGTGATTCGGTCTTGCGCTCCAGTGAACGGTACTGCTTTTTCAACGACTGATTGTGCTTGGCCAACCGGGCGTTTTCGGCCTGCTGATCCTGCAGCTGGCGCTGCAGTTCGGCAACGGTGGAAGCGGGGCTGGAGGCGGCGTCTGACATGAGGCTATTATACTAAATGGCCCATCAATCAGCCACTTGAAATCACCCGACGGTATCAAAAATCAGCTCCTGATGCGGCCTCATCCGGGCGATGTCATACCCATCCAGAAGCCAGTTCAGTTGCTGGCCCGTCAGCGCCATCGGCGAGCCATCCGAGCACTCCGGCCACTTGAACCGCTCCTGCTCCAGACGCTTGTACCACACCACAAAACCGTTGCGCTCCCAGGCCAGGATCTTGACCTTGTCGCGCTGGCGGTTGCAGAACACGAACACCGCTGGCTCGAAGGGGTTGAGCTCCATCGCTTCCTGCACCAGCAGCGCCAGCCCGTCGATGGACTTGCGCATGTCCACCACGTCCCGGCACAGATAGACGGCCACATCGGTTGCCGGGCGGATCACGAGACCACCTCAACACGGACAAACCGATCCGGGCGGTGTTGGGGCGGCAGCTCAATGTGCTGGATGGCCAGACGCTGGCGCCACTGCATGAGATCGGAGAAATCGAGTTGCTGCTGTTCGGCATAAACACTCAGGCTTTGCCCCAACGAGTAGGCCCGGAACAGGTGCCCCAGCCAGAACGCCTGGGTGTCGGTCAGTCGGTGCGTCATGATTACCTCCGTTGAAACCACGGAGGCAGTCTGGCGAATCCGGCTCAGGCCGTTAAGATGGGGTTCGTGGACCGCTTAC
>NZ_VYJH01000033.1:0-822 GCF_008709855.1 Halospina sp. K52047b
TTCCAGCCGGGAGACGATCCAGCGCGAACGCTTCCAGCTTCGAGCCCGATACTGGAAGCGGTAAACGCCACTCATTTTCTCCCCGGCTTGCCGGTAATAGTGGCGCACCCGCGCCATCGGGATTTGGACGTCATCCAGCAGTTTGCTGTTTTTGCTGAACCCGACCAGGTAGTCGACACCATTACGGTCACACCATTCGAGCAGCCTGGGACGATAGAAACCAGCATCGCCCCGGAACACGATCCGGGTATCCGGCCAGTGCTGGCGGATAAAGCGCACCAGCAGCGCCAGGATCGCCCAACTGTGGCGAGCATCGCTGTAATAGCTCGGGCGCAGGTAGCTGACCAGCAAGTGGCGCCCGCAGAACACGTACAGCGGCAGGTAGCAGTGATGATCGTAGTACCGGTGAAAGTGCTTGGCTGGCTGCTCACCGTGCAAAGGAATATCGGTACCATCGAAATCCAGAACCAGCTCTTTCGGTGGCGCCTCATGCTGGTCAATGAACTGCTGCCACAGTACCCGGTGAGCCTCGACAACCGCCTGGCGATCCACGCCACGTTCCATCCGGCTTAGCGTGGACTTGCCGGCCAGGGCCTGATCCCGGCCGATGGCGCTTTGCAGGATCTGGTCAAAGCGCAGTTGCTGGTGATCGTTGAAGTCCTCGTAGCCGGCTGCCAGACCATACACGCGCTGGGCCACCATCGAGGACAGTGAATGGCGAACCTTCGAGCTCATGCGTGAATCGTTCAGTGCGCCAGCGAGCTGGCTGGTCAGGCCGTGGCGTTTATCGACTTCGCGAAGCAACAACAATCCGGCGTCGGA
>NZ_VYJH01000034.1:0-529 GCF_008709855.1 Halospina sp. K52047b
GGCGCCGGTGAACGGGCTGTGCCCGAGCTCCTGCTCGACGATCAGCGCCAGGCCATGGGCCTGCTTGCGAAAATCGACCGGTTCCCGGTACAAGTAAATCTCTGGAAACCGGCGGGACGGGCGTAGATACCGGTGACGCATCACAGTTGGCTCAGCACGGCGCTGAGCAACTCAACGTTGCCAGCATGCAGGCCGGTGATCGACACACCGCTGGGCAACGACACGGTCAATCCATCCGCGGTGTCAGCATCTGCCACCGGCGCGACCCGGGTGAATCCGGGGCCAGTCTGTGACTCGCCCTCGGGCCGCAACTTGCGGCACCAGTAGCGGAACTGGTGGTAGCCGAGCGCGTATTCGCGGCAGAAAGCGGCGCCGGAAAGCCCGGAGTCCGCCCAGTCAGCTAGGGTCTGTTGCCAGAAATGATGGCGCTCGGTGCGGGTCATACCGATTCCTCCAGTGGTTACCAGGATGGAATCAGTGTGATGGGTGCTCAGACCCGGGGGTAGGTGTCGGTTCTCTGGCGCTTACC
>NZ_VYJH01000035.1:0-509 GCF_008709855.1 Halospina sp. K52047b
TCCGACGCCGGATTGTTGTTGCTTCGCGAAGTCGATAAACGCCATGGCCTGACCCGCCAGCTTGCCGGCGCATTGAACGATTCACGCATGAGCTCGAAGGTTCGCCACTCGCTGTCATCGATGGTGGCCCAACGGGTCTATGGCTTGGCTGCCGGCTACGAGGATTTCAACGATCACCAACAGCTGCGCTTTGACCAGATCCTGCAAAGCGCCATCGGCCGGGATCAGGCCCTGGCCGGCAAGTCCACGCTGAGCCGGATGGAGCGCGGCGTGGATCGTCAGGCGGTTGTCGAGGCTCACCGGGTACTGTGGCAGCAGTTCATTGACCAGCATGAGACGCCACCGAAAGAGCTGGTTCTGGATTTCGACGGTACCGATATTCCTCTGCACGGTGAGCAGCCGGCCAGGCACTTTCACCGGTATTACGATCACCACTGCTACCTGCCGCTGTACGTGTTCTGCGGCCGCCACCTGCTGGTCAGCTACCTGCGCCCGAGCTATTACAGCGA
>NZ_VYJH01000036.1:0-493 GCF_008709855.1 Halospina sp. K52047b
TAGCCCGGATTTCTCATGAGCACCCGGCAGCCGCTTCTCCGGCAGCATAACGGCTCCGAGCGGGGCTGCAATGACCTTTTATCGATCAGATTCTGATCACTAAGCCGGTTTTAGATACACTGCCCCCTTTCCCCCATTGGTTCGGGCCGGGGGCGCCCGCTGGTTCTATGTCGGAGCCAGTCGTCCGACCAATTGGCTGAGCTCGTCTTTCCAGGGGTAATGCTCGCTGATCATCAGCCGGATCCGGCGGGTGTTGCGGATCACCACCGCTGCCACCTTGATCAGCTTCAGCCGCAAGTTGTGGATGCTCATGCGCTCGAAGCCGGTGTTTTTCAGATACCGGCGCAGGCGCTCGAACAGCGTGTAGGCAAAGCCTGACAGCAACAGCCGCCACTGGTTGGCCCACCAGTCGGTACTCGATGAGCGATCGGCGAACAGATCCAGCTGCTGGTCCTTGATCCGGTTTTCCATGTCGCCACGGGCGCAGTACTGC
>NZ_VYJH01000037.1:0-481 GCF_008709855.1 Halospina sp. K52047b
TTAGGATTATTAGCCAGAACGCATGCAGCAGCATCCAACTTCCTCAACCCTTGCGGGAAAAAGCCACCATCTCCATAAAAAAGCTTGTTCCTGCCAACAAGAAACTCAATAACAAGCTCAAGATTAAAATCAGAAGAAATCTTTGCGTCCAAGAAATCCATTATATCTGTTTTGCTCAGCGGAGCACCTTTTCCAGCGAATAGCTCCCCCACCAAATTTAAATCTATTTCAGGATTAAGGGTTTTCTTTATTTCAAGCCCATCGCTACAAAACTCTAAAAATGACAGAAAGCTGGATTCACTATCAAAACATTCAGAAAGCACAGGAAAACTGGAAATAATATTACGACTCATACCCTATGCGTCAAGGTAGTTGTCGCCTGATGATTTCAGAGGACAACCATGCCCCATTATTCACCGGAACGTAAGGAAGCCATCCTCCAGAAGATGGCGCCACCGCGCAGCTTGACTGTGGCCGAGTT
>NZ_VYJH01000038.1:0-364 GCF_008709855.1 Halospina sp. K52047b
CCCGGATTTCTCATGAGCGCCCGAAAGCGCGTTTATTGGCAGCGTAGCCAGCGCCGGGATGACCCACAACAGCTTTCTCTGGTCAGATTCTGATCGCTGAGCGGGTCTCGAACACACTGCCCCCTTTCCCCCATTAGTTCGGGCCGGGGGCGCCCGTTGTTTCTATGTCGGAACAAGGCGGCCAACGAGCTGGCTGAGTTCATCCTTCCAGGGGTAGTGCTCGCTGATCATCAGCCGTATACGGCGGGTATTGCGGATCACCACCGCCGCGACCTTGATCAGTTTCAAGCGCAGGTTGTGGACACTCATGCGCTCGAAGGTGGTGTTTTTCAGATGCTGGCGCAGGCGCTCGAACAGCGTGTAA
>NZ_VYJH01000039.1:0-348 GCF_008709855.1 Halospina sp. K52047b
GCTGATGTGGCCACCGGAGAAGTCGGCTTCAATGAGGCGGCGACCGAGTGGCGAGAAGGCGAGCTTTTCAGGTACCATTCTGGATAGCGGCTTTGGTGGTGTGTTTTTGGTGTAAGGTCCTGAAATTCTACCACTTTAAGCCGCTTCTTCCTTCCTTTTACTGCCTTCTCGTGAGAAATCCGGGCTATGTGGCAGAGCTGGGGGAGTATAAGCAAGCCAAAGATGTTGTAGATAACTTCCAAAAAGGAGTTGAGGGAGAAAATCTCTCTGAAGGTTTTTATATCGATGAGTATGCTTTTGAAGGATTTGAAAAGCTAAAAGTAAAACGGCAGCTTGATAAACTAAATA
>NZ_VYJH01000040.1:0-295 GCF_008709855.1 Halospina sp. K52047b
GATCCTGGCGCTGCTGGTGCGCTTCATCCGCCAGCACTGGCCGGCTACCCGGATCGTGTTCCGCGGTGATGCCGGCTTCTATCGCCCCAGGCTGCTTGAATGGTGTGACCGCCATAACGTGGATTACCTGGTCGGGTTCAGCAAAAACAGCAAACTGCTGGATGAGGTCAAAATCCCAATGGCGCGGGTGCGCCACTATTACCGGCAAGCCGGGGAGAAAATGAGTGGCGTTTACCGCTTCCAGTATCAGGCCAGAAGCTGGAAGCGCTCGCGCTGGATCGTCTCCCGGCTGGAG
>NZ_VYJH01000041.1:0-255 GCF_008709855.1 Halospina sp. K52047b
AGCTCGCCCTCAATCACCCCAGTCGAACTCGTCGTCCTCGCTCCAAACTGGCTCGCCAAGCGCTGTGAGGCTGTAATCGAAAGGATCCGGCTCGTAACCGGCAGCCAAAGCTATCGTCTCCGCTATGCCGGCAGTTGTTTTCTGGTGCTCCGGGTGCAGAACGGCCAACACTGTTCGGATTCCTTGCAGCTGGTTCTCTGCGTCCCGCGCGGTTTCTGGATCCCCCAACTTGTCCAGTTGCAGGTCAATGGCCTC
>NZ_VYJH01000042.1:0-242 GCF_008709855.1 Halospina sp. K52047b
AAATACTCAATATAAAGAATATAAGACCGTTGCTTTAGAGGATGTCTCTCTTGAAATTAACGCAGTCAAGTCAGGTGAGTGCCATCAAGAAAAAGAAAACTGCATCTATGTTCCTGTGATAGGAACCTCTCGGGTCGTATCGGAGAAGATAGGACTAACGATAAAAGAACATAATGTGTTTCAGATTGTTCTTTGTTCTGATGTTGATGCAGAGTATCTATCTGTATTTTTTCAGTCTGACC
>NZ_VYJH01000043.1:0-224 GCF_008709855.1 Halospina sp. K52047b
CATCCTGGCGCTGCTGGTGCGCTTCATCCGCCAGCACTGGCCGGCTACCCGGATCGTGTTCCGCGGCGATGCCGGCTTCTATCGCCCGAGGCTGCTCGAATGGTGCGACCGCAACGGCGTGGACTACCTGGTTGGGTTCAGCAAAAACAGCAAATTGCTGGATGAGGTCAAAATCCCAATGGCACGGGTGCGCCACCATTACCGGCAAGCCGGGGAGAAAATGA
>NZ_VYJH01000044.1:0-201 GCF_008709855.1 Halospina sp. K52047b
TTTATGGCCCTTGAGAAGGGTGATGTCGTAGCCATCCAGAAGCCAGTTGATCTGCTCACCGGTCAGCGCCATCAGCTGATCCCCTGGGCCCGGCCACTTGAACCGTTCCTCGGCCAGGGTCTTGTAATAGAGCACGAAGCCGTTGTCTTCCCACATCAGGCACTTGATCTTGTTGCGCTGGCGATTGGTGAAGGCGTAGAG